>JAMPIU010000197.1 GCA_023667845.1 Dehalobacter sp.
AATGGCAAATCCGCACCGGTTAAGAATTATTGCTTTGCTTGCCGGCAGGCGGATCCATGTGAGCCAGCTCGCCCGTGAGGTTATGATCAGCCGGCCGTTGCTGTACATGCACCTGAAACGTCTGGAGAATGCCGGCCTGGTGACGAGCAAAATGGAGTTGTCGGAGGACGGCAAAGCGATGAATTACTACGAAATAACTCCATTTGTACTGCAACTCAGTCCGGAAAGCATCGTTGAAGCGGTAAAAACGTTGAGCATTAAAAGACCTGACGGCACCGAACCGGAAAGTAAGAACGAGAAGGGGGATAATAAATGAATCAAGAAGTTGTGTTCGGCATTGGCGGAATGGGTTTTGTTCTGGTTATTCTGGCGCTGCTTACGATAATAATTGTTGCCGCAATAACACAAGGAACAAAAATTGTACGGGACAAAACAATCAGCGCGTCACAAATCGCCCGGGACGAGGCATATCGCAAGCTCGCTGAGGAAGCTGTTTCAGCGCAAAAGAAGTTAGCGAATGATCAACAGAGAATAATAAAAGATCTGGCTGAGATGAAGCAAAGCATTTATGCAATGGAAAAAATGCTCCGGGAGGTCGAATAAACAAAAATAATTCAAATGTAAAAGGTGAATGTTATGGAAACAGGATTAATGGTGATGTTTTTTGTGATTATGCCGTTAGTTATCTATGAAGCGGTACTAATACTGACCCGTAGAAACAAACCAAAATTAGCTGTGAAGCAGAAAAATTTGTGGTTGACCACCCACATCATCTTTACCGCTATTTGGATTGGCGGTGCTTTAGGGTCATTATTACTTCTTTTTACAACAACTGTCACTACTAATCGAGAGTTGGTTTATGCTGCCCATCTCTTTATAGATTACTTCGACAGGTATTTAAATATTTCCGGCGCACTTGGCTGTCTAATTACTGGAATTGTGATATCCTTACGCACACAATGGGGAATTACAAAATATTATTGGATAATTAGTAAATTGGTTGCAAATATAGGGATAATCTATTTCGGCGGTGGTTCAATTAACAATTGGGTTCACAACACCCTTGAACTCTCATTAAATGATATGAATGTCTTAAATAACCCGGTTTACCTTCACGATCGTCAGATGCTAATCATTGGTCTTATTCTTTCGGCTGCTATGTTAATCTTGGTTATAGCTATCAGTAAATTCAAACCCTGGGGAAAAAGGAGTATAATTACTCTGAATTGAACCGTGCGTCTAAGCGTTCTCATGATTTTTTACCGTACCGTACAAGCTGTAGCAAGTGTCAATGTTGTCAAGGGGACGTATGTTGTCAAGGGGACGGGGTTGTTGATATATATCAGAAATGAAAGTACAGATGAAGATATCAATATGAAGCTCTCAGTAAATGGGACGGTTATTTTGCATAATGAAACGCGGTTTTATTTAGTGCTGCCAACCATTATTAGTCCGCTTTATGTGGTTCTCTGCTTTGCGTGCCATCATGCTGGCCAATGAGCTTATTAAACTGCTGTGTTCCAAGAGGGTGAACGCAGTTTCCATTAGCGAAAAGCCGGAACGGAATAGAAACATAAAGGGAAACAAAAAGAACGTCCCCCTGTTTCCTCTTCTAAAAAAGCGCGGCAGCGCTTTTTTTGTTGTAAAATTGAAATAAAGATGTAACTTTCCCTCTAATTATTCGTTGTTTTAATGAAAGACGGGGTTGGTGGCGGCGAATTGAAAACTCTGGACGATCTTTACCGGGACAATATGAATGACCTCTACAAATACTTGCTTCGTCTTTCCGGCCACCCCCAGGCGGCTGAAGACCTGGTCCAGGATACCTTTATCAAGGCCCATGATCACCTGGCAAGCTATAAAGGCGAGAAGGTGCGTCCCTGGCTGTTCCGTGTCGCCTATAACGCCTATGTTGACTGGTATCGCCGTGAAAAAAGGCAGGTCAATACGGATCCGGGCTTGCTGGCAAGCCTGTATCCCGGGCAGGCACAAGACCCCGAGGAGTGTTACCAGTTAAAGGAAAGTTTCAACAGATGGTTAAAGGCGGTTGGCTCTTTGCCGGAAAAGACCCGACAGGTAATTGTTCTTCGGGACTATCACAGCTTTACTTACCAGGAAATATCGGAAATCCTGGATATAAGCCTTACCAATGTAAAGGTTACACTGTTTCGGGCCCGCCAGAAGATTAAAGAGGTGATGGAAGATGAACTGTGAGGAATTCCAGCAAATAAAAGAAAAATACCTGAAAGGCAAGGTTTCACCCGGTGAAGAAAAGGCTGTTGAGGAACATTTAGAGAACTGCCCGGCCTGCCGACAGGTCCTGGATGAATTCCTGGCAGCCGTTGAAAAAAACAGTAAGGTCCTCAAAGAAGAATGGTCCGAGGGCTGCGGACTGGACGAAAAAAAGCAGCGCCGTATTTTAATGAGGGCCAAGTATAAAAACCGCATCGGCACGGCGGTCTTCCTGCTATTGCTCATGGCCGTCTTGAGTATTGCCGGAAGTTTTTTGTCCAGCCTGTATTTCAACTGGGGCGGGGAAAATTCCCGGTTATACCGGACGCAGAAGACGGTGGCCCTCCTGACGGAGTTCACCTTCCCCAACGTGACCATGCCCCTGAGTTTCACCCCGCATCCAAATTTCTTTTCCCACGCGGGCTGGGGTCACAGCAGCGTGGAAATAAAGCCGTATTTCGTTGCCATGGGAAATTACGCACTGCAAAAACAGTTGGGCAAGGAAAGCATAGTAATTGGGCACCTGAATGTGAACCAGCTGTTTTCTTCGGTGCTGACCCGGCGCCAGTGGGCCGACGGATCCTACCAGCACTATTTTTACTTTTACCATCCGGATCAGCTCTCAGGCCTGAGTGACAATGGCAGCTATATAGCCGCGGCGGCAGAAGATACCTGGCAGGCCCTGGACATATTGCCCGAGGGGACTGTGGTCGAATTAGCTCTTTCTTTTTGGCAGACATACTCCATAGACCAGGTTAAGGCCATGCTGGATGAATTTGATTTGGAAATCACCTGGTATGCCCTGACCACCGGGACAGAGGGGACATCCCGGGATCCCCGGGAACCCCTGTCTACCAATGACGGAGCCTGGGGCATGCCCGAACTGTCCCGGAACATGTTAAGCCAATACTCTCCGGTTTCCGATGAAGATAGCGCCGTGCGTGAAAAATACTTTGTTGAATCAATGAAGTTCCTGGTTGAAAATGAAAAAACAGCCCGGCGTGTTTACCAGGGCGATCCCCAAAAACTGCTTCTCGAGCAGCGGTACCAGTATATTAAAGATAACGGTATACAAGTTTACGGGGTGGTCGTCACCGGGCCCACCAAGGAATTATTAAAACTGCAAAACCTTGAGTCTGTTCATTCCCCCGCCCTGGGAGAGGTCGGGCTATGGAACTGGTTTAACCGCAGCTTCAGCGGCACGATGTATTAACTGAAACAAGGGGACGTTCTTTTTGTTTCCTTTTTTTCAAAAGTAAAAAGGCAGTCCAGCTGATTTTGCTTGATTTCCTGTAACAAGGAAACAAAATAATATAAGAAGATTCTTTTGTTGATTAAAAAACATACTGGGACAAAGGACCTCTCTCTTTAACCGCCCTTGGAAATGTGTCAAGAGACCGTCTCCTTGTCACGATACAGTGATTTATAAAACCGGCCTAAGAGGCCGGATTTTTATTTTCTGAAAGTGATTCAAAGGATAGAAAGGATAGTAGAAATAAAAAAAATCTCGTTACTTATATGGATATAAAATATTGTTGCAATATTATTATAAAAATGTAATTCTATTAATGTGTGTATTTTGAGTTTATCTGTCAGGTTCAACTTATATGCGACAAAATATAACAGCATAAATACATTTTAAGGGGTGTAGTGTCTGTGGGAGGATTATTTGGTGTTGTTTCAAAAGAAGATTGCGTAATGGATGTGTATTTCGGCACGGATTACCATTCGCACCTGGGGACAAGCAGAGGTGGGATGGCGGTCTGGAGCGGGAAAAGTTTTAACAGGTCAATTCATAACATCGAGAATACACTTTTCAGAGCAAAGTTTGAAGCTGAGCTTGCAGAAATAAAAGGCACCATGGGCATAGGGTGCATAAGCGATACAGAACCTCAGCCTTTGACAGTGCGTTCGCACCTTGGTCAATATGCGATCACTACAGTAGGGAAAATTAACAATTTAGATGAAATTGTCGCCAAAGAATTCACCAACCGAAAAAGTATTCATTTTATGGAAACGAGCAAGGGCGCTATTAATCCTACAGAGCTGGTGTCTGTAATTATAGATCATGAAAATACCTTTAAAGATGGTTTATTAAAAGCGCAGGAGCTGATCCAGGGTTCATGCACGGTTTTACTTTTAACACCGCGGGGAATTTATGCTTCAAGGGATAAACTGGGCAGGACTCCTTTATTGGTGGGTAAGAAAGAAGGTTCTCTCTGTGTCTCTTCCGAGTCCTGTACTTTTGCCAACCTGGGGTATGGTTTCAACTATGAACTGGGTCCGGGAGAAATCGTATTTTTAACACCGGACGGTATTGAGAAGATTGCGCCGCCCGGGAATAAAATGCAAATTTGCGCTTTTTTATGGGTCTATTATGGTTATCCGTCCTCAACTTATGAAGGAGTAAGCGTTGAGGTTATGCGTAACAGAAACGGCGCGGCCCTGGCCAGAAGAGACAATGTGGAAGTTGACCTGGTTGCCGGAGTGCCCGACTCCGGTGTCGGACATGCCATCGGTTACTCAAACCAATCCAAAGTGCCATATGGGCGTCCTTTCATAAAATACACCCCGACCTGGTCAAGGAGTTTTATGCCGCAGAACCAGGAAATAAGAAACCTGGTTGCCAGAATGAAGCTGATGCCCATTCCCGAACTTGTTTCCGGCAAACGCCTGCTCTTCTGCGACGATTCAATTGTCCGCGGCACACAGATGAGAGAAACCGTGGACCTGCTGTACAAATGCAACGCCAGTGAAGTCCACATACGGCCTGCCTGCCCGCCTATTGTTTTTGGCTGTAAATTTTTAAACTTCTCAGTCTCCCGTTCAGCTATGGACCTTGCGGCAAGGCAGGCCATTATTAAGCTTGAGGGAAAAGAACCGGATTCTCTTGACGCCTATTGTGATCCGGCAACTGAGCAGTACAATTGCATGGTGGATTGTATCGGCAAACGGCTGAACCTTTCAACGCTAAAATACCAGAACATCCATGATATGATTGATGCAATCGGGATAGGCAGAGATAAAATCTGTACCTATTGCTGGAATGGGAAAGAACTGTAATAATAAAAAACGCAAATAAATTCCCCGGCTCTATCTTGATGAAAGGCACGGCTCCTTTGCGCTCACACGATATATAGACAAAGCCGATAAATGCAATCGGAAATATGTATTTAACTCACATTATTGGCGGGTGATAGAATCAAAAAAGGAAAATAGTCGCATATTAATACCGTTAATGTATTAAATGCCATCAAATGAAACACCTTAATTTTTACAGGTGGTGGTGCAGGAAGATTAAAAATAGACCTTGCCCGGCTTTTGACTGTCCATAAACAGGTCTAAGGTGGCCGCTTCCGCAGAAAGCGTTCTTGCCGTCTTTTTTGTATTGACGGACACTGCCCGAATTTGTTGGATAAAGAGGTTCAATTTTTCTTGCCATTTCAGCGACTGTGTTCTCTCTGCTGCTTCAGGGTGAGAGAACAGGCCTGAACAAGCCGTATTTAAAATATTGAACTATTTTATGACAACGAAAATTCATTTCGGAATGGTAATAGTTTAAAATTTAAAAGCTTTGCATGGTTACAAAATTAATTAAATGAGCAGAAATTTGGGGGTTCTTAGTGTCACAGCTGCCAGCTAAGCTCATTATTAAGTAAGTGCAGCCACACAAGTAGCCATACTATAGAGACGGTTCTTGTTGTTTTAATTAATAAAAAGTACCAGTATTTAAGACGGTTCTGTTGTTCAATTAATAAAACAAATCGGAGGGTGAGAATTATTATGGCGAAAGATATTCCAAGCGGTCAGGCTAAGCATTTTAGAAGAGGATTTTCAGATTCATTGTTAGAAGATAAAAAGGATTATGATGGTGCGTTTTTACCATTTGACCTGCCTCATACCGATGCTGCTGTAAAAGCTTACAAAATGGGCCGTAATGAAGGAGATGCACTGAAGCAAGAAAGCCGTGCATACAGAAGAGGCCTTTCAGATTCCTTATTGGATGAGAAAAAGGACTACGACGGCAGGTATAAGCCATTTGATCTGCCCAGCGGTGATAAAAACGATTACAAAAAGGGCCGCGTTGAAGGGGATAAAATGAAGAAAGAAATCGATGCAAGGGTCGAGTAAATAAATGTTATGGGATAGTCTCTCTCTTTTGTAATACATCATGGGGGACAGGAGAATAAGTTTTACTTAGAGGGCTTCCTTTAACACTTTTTACAACAGTATGGCAACAGTATGGCAACAGTATCAAGTTAGAACCGTCGCTGGCAGGGGGTAACCTTACGGATACCCCCTTTTCCTTTGCCCAATTTGGCTGACCCTGCTTATGGTTAATGCCCTGCCCTTGATTCCCATGCTTCCTTAAAATACAAAATGTCCATTTAAATAAGGCCCTCAGGCATTTGTCCCGGGGGCTTTTTGTGCCTTATACGCCTTATAGTGTAATAAATATAAGATACTATGTAAAATATAATTGACATATGGTCAAATGTAGATTACAATTATTTTAGAAAGAGGTAGATTTGGGGTGACTTATTGAGTAAAAATTTAAGATTAAAGTCTGCGCGGGCAGCGAAGGATATGTCACAAAAGGATATTGCCGATGCCGTAGGCGTGACCAGGCAGACCATTAACGCGATAGAAAATGGAGATTACAACCCGTCCGTTAAATTGTGTATTTCCATATGCAAAGTATTGGGGAAAACGCTTAACGATATTTTTTGGGAGGATGACAATAATGAATAAGAACGGTTTGGATGAGATGCAGCTTCACAGGAAGAATAAAATCGGGAACCAGGCCTTCCTGATGCTTTTGTACCTGTTGCTGCTTGATGCGGGGCTTTATGGTTTTGGATTCAGGTGGGTCAGTTATCCGGCAAATATTATGATTATTTTATCGGTTTGCTCCGGTATCTATGTAATTCGGCTGATAGCCGGCAATGCCTACGTAGGGCCGTCGGCAGATAGAGAAAAACCGGTGTTAAAGGCCTTCCTTACCGTATTTATTGCTGTGGCTGTTGCGATTGCCATTATCGTCTTAATAGGAAATGCAAGTTTCAGTAACAATAATCAGGTTGGCGATATGGCTGCGCCCATATTATTTATAACAGCTGCCACTGCTTTAATTGTAGCTGTTACAACAAGTATAATAAAGAGAATACAAAATAAGCATAGCCCAGATTAGCTTTATGCTACGACCTTTGTATGGTTTTTGCGCACCGGGCGGCCAGAGTCCGGTATTCTGAAAGGAGGGATTGCTTTGACAAACAGGTGGCGCGCCCTTTTGAGGTTTTCCGGCCTTGCTCTGTTATTAGCAGGCATTTTTGTTGAACTCTCGTCTCCGTGGCCCCTGGTCCTGGGATTTCTAGGCCTGGGTATGTTCCTGGCTGCAGGCGGCTTTGGCTGAAATAGCTGCTAGGAGTTGGTCAACTCCCAAAGGGGAAACAAGGGGACGTTCTTTTTGTTTCACGCGTGTCAAGGGGTTCTGGTGTAAGATACCGGTTTTTTTATAAAGGATAAAACTGTCACCTCGCTGTCACTTCGAACCATCCTCTGGCACGCTCACTGGTATTTTTTTAACCTGATCATGTAAGGCACAAACAACAGCATGCTTACCAATGTAAGAGTGCTTGATATGAGGGCCATTTCCGGGGCGAAAGCATTGCCGGCAAAGGGATTGCTCAATTCACCAAAGGCCCAGCTCAGGCAAAGAGTCAGGATTTTAAGCAGGGCAACCCCCGCCAAAACAATCCCCAGGGGTTTCTTATCCCACAGCATATAGGCGATAAAGCCGAGGGCTGGGAAGATCAAGCAAAGGTCCAGGATAAAAACAGCATAGGTGGGACCAGGCACGTGAGCGGCTATTTCAGGTGTGAGCCTGAGGAGCCATACTGAATAGAGCAGTGCGATCATTATAAAAAGAAATATGATGACAGCTTTTTGCAAGTATTCAGGGACCTGGTAATGTTTTGCCTCTTCCGGGTTTATACTTAGAGCTCCTATTACGATGCTGTAGAAGGATATCCCGAATATCGCCATGTAAATAAGATAAATCGAAGTATACTGCCCCTGGATGGTGTATAGCCCGAAAGCATAAAATAAATACCAGGCCAGGCCGAGCATCATGATATAAATTTTCATAGACTTTTTTTTAAGAAACAGCAATGTCATTACCGCCAGCAAAACAGCGAAGGTGACAGAAACGATATCCTGCGCCTGCGATCCCCAGATTAAGCTCCTGGGAAGGGTCCCCGCCTCGTACACATCATAATAAAGACTCCTGTCAAATACTCCCCTGAGAGACGCATAGAGTGATAAAGCAGAAAGAATGAGCATTAAGGCAGACGTCTGCCTGCTGTTTTGGATTTCCACAGTTTCCCTCCTGCCAGGCATTTTTATTTGCCGATGTTATTATGCGTCCAAGAAAGACATTTAATCGAAGAAACAAAAAGACCGTCCCTTTGTCTTCCCCCTTTCTCCCCCTGTTTCAAAAATTTGTGGACGTTAATGTTATATTAATGTAATGTATATACTGAAAGGCTAAATGAGGAAAAACAGTAAACTATTATCACCAGTAACTGCGGGGTTTATTGTGTTTGATTAGCTAATTTATCGGAAAGGGAGTAAGTCTTATGAGTATGGAGCGTGATTTGTTAAAACTGAAGAGGACAAAAATTTTTACTGTAAATATATTGACAGTGTCGATTGTTATTGTGTGCGCGATAATTGCGTCATTTTACCCGTTAAAGAACGCCGTCGCGGTGGAAAGCCTACAGGCGGAGCCAAATTCCGCGCAGCGGCTCCAGCAATATGATGCCATTGAACAAAAATTGAAAGAGTATATCTTTGCCGATGATAAACTGGCGCAGACTGTTAATCAGGAGTTGATAAACAGCTATGGCCATAATAAAGATTTCATAGTCTTTCTATCGTTGTGCAACGCCGCAGACAGGGCCACAGTGATTTCCGCAACCGGCACAACCCTGGAGCAGGCCTGGGAAAATGCCAGCATTAAAGCAAAGGCATATGTATCAGAAAAGGCTTTTAACACGTTCTGGCTGAAAGCCGATATTGTGAATGACAAGAAAAATATTCTGGCGGCGGATCTTCCTAAAATTATTAATGACAAATCAGAGGGTTTTGATGAATTCTTCAGGCTGGGGATCGCGTTTGACAGCGGCTTTAAAACCGCGCTGCTTGAAACTGAGATCAACGGCAACAAGCTTATTGATTATGACCGCACAGGAGACCTTGATTTAGAGGAAATCAACGAATACCTGTTGCTATATAACAGAAATAGGGTTGACAAAATTCCTGAAACACTTATTTTGTTTACCTGCCGGGGTTACATATATGACGGGACCGGCTGCTATACCTTAAACTACAAACAGGATTACAATTACGGCCGGCGCGTTGTTGAGGAAGTAACAGGGAATTATGCTGACAGTTTAATGGTAAACGGTACGCGGTTTCTGGTAAATTCCATCCAGGCGGACGGCAGCTTTACTTACGGTATGTATCCCACCTATGACAACCAGATTCCGGATTACAATATTTTGCGACATGCCGGAACCGTATGGAGCCTGGTTACACAATATGACGCGGCAGCCGGCGAAACGCATAAAAATGCGATAGAAAGCTCCATGAGATACTTGCTGGGAGAAATCGAGTATGATTACAAGGCCGGTGGTGCTGCCTATGTGGTTGAAAGGAAAAGCAACGAGATCAAGCTCGGCGGAAACGGCATCGCTGTTTGCGCCCTGGTAGACTATATGAAAACTTTTCAAAGCGATGAGTATCTTGAATTATGCGAAGCGCTGGGCAGCGGCATATTGAACATGATGGACCGGAATACAGGCAAATATTATCACGTGCTTTATTACGGCGAAAGCGACCGGAGCGACTTCTCGCGCAAAGCGGAATACCGGACGGTATACTATGACGGTGAGGCTACCCTCGCGCTGGCCAAACTCTACGGCTTAACCGGGGATCAGAAGTGGCTCAATGCTGCAAAGGCCGCTGTTGAAAATTTTATTAGAAGGGACTATGTGCAGTTCAAGGACCACTGGGTTGCTTATTCCATGAACGAAGTGACAAAGTATGTGGACGATGCCCGCTACTATGAATTTGCGCTGAGAAACGCCAATGAAAACCTCGACAAAATATATTACCGGGGCACCTCGTATCACACGTATATGGAATTGTTAATGGCAACCTTTGAACTTTACGATAGAATTGTTGAAAAAAATATACAGGTTGACTATATGGATAATTTCGACGCCGGGTATTTTATCGATACAATTTTCTACAGGGCGGACCATATGCTGAACGGTTATTTTTACCCGGAGTACGCGATGTATTTGAAGAAACCGGCAAAAATTCTGGATACATTCTTTGTGCGCCATGACGGGTACAGGATCAGGATAGACGATGTGCAGCATTTCATGGGAGGATATATTCAATACAGAGATAATTATAATAAACTGATAAAATACCGCGGGCTTCCACAAAAGAGCGGCCTAGCCCATGAGGCTCCATTAAGTAATGATGAGCCCCTGATCGAATCCGACTACTAAATACTGGTTGGCAGGCAAGTAGTGTTCTGCCGGATAAGATAGCCGCCAGGAAAAGTTTAAGATCCAGCGGGATTAAAGCACAGCCGGTTGGGTGGGCCTCACCTTGACCGGCTTCTTATTCTTTAAATGATTCTTTAAAACGGTATCCGGTTTTTGGAGTAAAGCATTTATGATGTTATCTTCCATAAAGGGGATAGAGTTAATCTTGTAGAAAGTATTATTTAAGATCATTATCGTGCGGTATTGCTCCCGGGAGGGGTGTTGGGAAATTGTATAAGAAAGAAATGCATTTACTGGAGGGCACTTTTTTAAGCGACACCAAAAATTTCAGGCGCGTCCTGCTGAGTATAGCTGACGGGGTGTACATGACCGACCGGAACAGAAAGATCATTTTTTGGAACCGCGCCTGCGAGAAAATTACCGGCTTTAGTTCAAGTGACACTCTTGGACATAAATGTTCCGATAATATTTTGAATCATGTTGATATTAATGGGAATCCGCTTTGTGAAACCGACCTCTGCCCCCTGCATCAGAGCATGGCCAAAGGGGTGCCCGGCGACAAACCGGTCCTCGTGCGCGCTAAGCGGCGTGACGGTTCACGTGTAATCGTGGAAGTAAGCGTGGCGCCGATCGTGCGGGAAGACGGAGAGGTAATCGGAGGCATAGAGATATTCCGGGACGCAACACTGGATCAGG
>JAMPIU010000198.1 GCA_023667845.1 Dehalobacter sp.
GGCTTCTTTATTGCCATTTCATAAGGACCATCTTGGAAGCTTTTGGTGGCCAAAGTTGCACAGGTTATGCAGTTGCCTAAGATCAATTTGCGAAATCAGAAAACTTGTTCAGCAAGCCCTAACTAGAAACCTTTTTTCATTTTTTAAAAGACATGACCAGTATTATTGTTTCTTCAAACAAATTACGAAAGAGATAAATGAAACTGATTATAATCAATTTTACAATAAAATGCGTGGTTTGATTTTAGTTTCATTATCTGATGGTAGCATCTCAAAGTTCAATAATCAAGTATATGAAAGATATCAAGTTATTTCATTATTTTCTCGAACACCTCCTAAAGTAATAGAACAGGAAAATAGTGAATCAAAGCTCAAAGTTATCCAAAAAACAGACCATGGTTTTCAACCTTTCTCAGCTAGCTTTTTTTCTCCATATTTATCTAGTTTACTTGAAACTAGTAAAATGGACCAGTTTTTCCATGTATTTTTATTAGGAGAGAATATTAAGGAAAGACAAGATGTTAGAGATGCAATTTATAGAGAATTAATTGCATTCTTTAAGAGTAGATATGAGGAGGTCATAAAAAGTGAATGAACTATTAAAAGTATTAGAATTAATCAACTCAGTCAAAAGAAAAGGATTATCAAAAAAAGAGTTAATTGATCAGATCAATGATAATCATATGAATAGTATGTTTTTCAGTAGCTATATTACTCTTGATGATATACTTGAAGCAAATATTCTTATTGGAAGACTAGAAAGGGACAAAGGTCAAATAATAGTGACAGAAAAAGGGGAAAAATACCTACAAAAATTGCATAGATAGCTAATAACATTTGACACCTTAACTCGTGCAACCGCGGGGTTTGAATTAAAAATTAATCATTTTTGGAAATCATGCTGTCATATATCGACCTAGTATTGGAAATTCTAAAATAAACGAGGTTAGTCTCATTTTATATATATTTAGGGATTGGGTACCTCTGAAAACTGACAACGATAAGCCTATATCTCTAGCATTTTTTTCTTGTTTATCCGTAATCCCTCTGATTGTCTGAAAAGCTACTACGTTTTATGTAGCGTCAATGCACATTAAGGTTAAATATTTAAAAGGCCAAAAGGAAGTAGAAGCCATCATAAAACGGCTGCCCCCGGTACAATGGGGGCTGATTTAACATTTAACTAAGCCTTGAATAGATCAAACATTGGCTTAAAATCAATCCCGGCCACCTTACTATTACTGTATTTCGAGTAGACATGGGCACGGCCTTCTTCAAGGTGGTATGACTTGATGCCAAGGGATATCGAGATCGAAGCCTCAATCAAGGCAGCAAACTTGTCGCAGATTTCTATTAACTGGCCATCCAAGGGGGAACATTTATTAAGATCATAACTGTTGTTAATTTCATTGGATGTTAAGAACTCTATTCTCCCATCTTTCATTATCTTGCTCATAAACTCGTTTTCAATAAAGTACTTAATTTCCTGGTGCCACGCCACGGGCAACAAGGGGAAGATTCTTTCCTCAACCTGCCTTTTCTCTATATCCTTTATTATTTCTTCAAGTCCCTCTACCGAACTTTTTACTGGGGACACTATGTCCCTAGTAACCACTTCGGGAAGATCATGAAACAGGCCGCCGAAAAAATTATTGTAAATTCTTTTGTCACACGCTTCTATTTCCGCAGAAAACAGGTAGGCAAACATGGCAACGATTAGCATGTGTCCCAAGACAGAGGTTTCCGGAACCCTCGGTGTCTGTGCCCACCTTTTTTGGAACCTCAGCTGTCCGACCATGTCCAGAAATGCATGTGTCTTTTTCCCCAGCTTTATCTTTTGAACTCCGGCCAGGTCGTAGTGCTCTTCTATCTCGTTTTCTATGTTTTCCCTGGTCTGCTCAAGCCCATAAAGGGTTGAATTAAGGTTGTAGATTATGCCGAATTCCCAGTTGGTAGCAAGGTAATGAGCCGCTTTTAAAATTCTTTTCTCCAGAGCACAATAACCTGTGTTGAAAAAGTATTCCTTAAAATTATCTGCAAACGGTTTTTTCAGTTCTTTTATATTATCCCAAAGCCTCTCCAAAACCCAGGTATTAATTTCGGAGCCCTTGTTTTTCATCAACTCGTGGTAAACCGTCGGTTTGATATCGGTAAGCTTGAGCCGGTGAAGAAACTCGAAAATACCACCCTCTATGATGCCCCTCCAGTTTATTGAAACACCCCTGTCTGTTTCCTCCGTCCTGGCTAGGACGTAGGCAAACACCATCTTGTGGGCCTGTTTATCGAGCTCCGTAAAGCCAATATGTGGCCTAATATGGTCGTTCCACCGTTGGATGCTTGCCGCATCGTACAACAGCTCAAAAATTTCTTTTTCAATCATTACCATTTTTCGCCTTCCCGGATTAATTACTTATAACATTTGCAGTTATGCCCTCAGTACCAGTTATATATCTTTCGTTTGCATAATGGGTAAATTTTCAGTTGCTATTGACTAATTAGTTATATCAAACAGTAATATTTTTTTTATCGTTTAGTAACTCTCTCCAATATTTAAGAGCTATTTCCCTATCCAAACAACTTGTACAAAAATTGCAATGCTTATCTCCCATACTGTTACAAGAAAAAGTCTTTTCTATGGGAACTCTCAGTCTCACAGCTTCTTGAATAACTTTTTCCCTCGGTTGTCCAGTAAAAGGAGCTATAATTTCATAATTACCTAGTGACATTCCTAATATAATTTTTATCTCATTAAGGAAGCTTTCTTTTGTATCTTCGTATGAATTTTGCCCAACTAAACCTATTGAGATATTTTTGCATTTTATCCTATATGAATATGTGGCTGCTAGAGCTATTAATATTAAATTACGGTTAGGGAAAAATTCTTTAATAAACCATTCTTTCCGGGATGATAAATCTGATGGGTAATCCTCACATAACGTTCCTGTTCCTATATCCCTAATTTTTTTTACATCTAATATGAGTAATCTATTAAAAAGATCACTAGTAAGAATTACTTTTATTGCCTCAAACTCACCCGGGAAAGAAATTTGCCCATAATTTATAAACATGGGGTATACTATGAAATTTCTTTTTGCTAACCAGTAAAGCAGAACAGTGGAGTCTATCCCGCCTGAATACAATAAAACAACTTTTCTATTATTTAAGGCAATCATATATTTCACCAACAAGATCATTTATGGAATTACATATTACATTACATCCATTTAGTATCATATTGTTTAGTATTCTATTTGAAGTATTTAAACCTACTGTAAAAAAACCCTTGGAATAGGAATATCCAATTTCAAAACATGTTCCAGGATCATCATGATCTAATAATGCCACAACAATATCTGATTTCTGAATTAATTCAATATCTGCCTTAAATATTCTTACCTTATCTTCTGGTGAAGCATTTTTCTTTAGTATTCCATTCTCTCTTGAGGGTGATAATACCGTAAATCCAGAACTTTCAAGAACATTGCAAATCTTATTTACCCAGGATAACTCTTGTTCACTGAAAAATGGCCCAGCCAGATAAATAGTTTTATTAATTGCTTCGGGCATTTCAATTACTTTTCTAGTCTTTATGTCTACCTCTACATCTTCTCGACTTATAATAGCTTCTGTATCTATTTTCTCAATAAAATTCGCTGCGACACATGAAGCGATAATTGCACTATATCTAATATCACTAGTTCTAAGAAACGTAGATGCTAATGCCCCTCCAAATACATCACCTGAACCAAGAGTACAAACAACATTACTGCTGAATGTAGGTATGGTAAAAGAAGAACCATCATTTTTCACAATTATACAACCTCTATTTCCTCTCTTTACAACAATATATTCAATACCAGTTGCAATAACTTTATCAATGGCTTCGTTAAGATTACTACTTTCTGATAATAGTTTTATTTCATCCTCATTAACTAACAATACATCACAATATTGTAATAATTCTTTTGCCTCACTAATAGAGTGTTCATTTGGCTTAGGATCAAGAAATATTATGATACCGTCTTTTTTACCATCTACACACAAGTACTTAGGTAGTGTATGGTCTATTGGGAATATTAATAACCCTTTTGTTCCGCTTGGAATTATTGGTCTGTAGTCGTACCCAGTTTTTACTGTAGTCATGGGCCTGCTTATTTTATGCTGATATTTTTCAAAACCAGTAACAAGGTATTTTGGATGGTTATAATTTTCAATATATCTTGCACAATCAAAAGAGATACCCATTGCTTTCCAATAACTAAGAGAATATTCATTTTGGAGTTCCGGCCCATATAACGTTAAAAAGGTAGGGTTTAAACCTTGCTTTGATGCAGCTATTGAAGCATAAAGCCCGGCACCTCCCCACCTTCTATTTATTATTGAGTTCGGATAAACTAATATATCCCTTGCAATTTCACCATATATAGACAAACTCAAATTAATCACCCCACAAAAGACAAATATCCATTTCTACTCAATAACCATAATAAATAGTCCAATACCCCCAATCTAGCGCCAAACTTATAGCATATATTTCTTAATATTTCTTCTAAAAGCAAATATTCTTTATCCGTCATTCTCAGGGGAACTTCAATCCCAATTTTATTTAGGAACCTAATTATATGTACATCAAAAACAGCATAATCGAAGTTATAGCCAACATTTCGCAAAAACCAACTTGCAGACTTCATGCCATAACCAGGACACCTACACAACCATTGCCTCGACATATTCGGTTCTAGTAAATCTAATTTACTTTTTATGTCCCAGTTACATTCTGACCAGAGCCAGTATCCTGCTTCAGCTACAGTTACCGGCTTAGATTCCAAAAATCTATATTTCCTGTACCCTCCGTTTTTTGTCTTTGGCTCAAACTGACTTTTACTTAATTCTTGCTTAATATCATTTGCAGTTGCTCTAATAATGTCAATATCTATATATAGATAACTGTTTATAAAAGATTTCTCTTTTAATTTCTTTAGAGCGGACATATTTAATTCATAGCTAATTCCAAACCCTCCAAGTATTACAAAAAAGAATTCATCTATTAGCTTATTATTATCCCGCTCGACTTTTGGTAATTCTTCTTCTATTCTAGCTCCATATAACTCCCATAATCTTTGAAGTATACTTTCGGCAGCCGAAACAGCAGTAATCACTTTATTTTTCACCCATTAAAACGATTTGAATATCAGGGTTATTCTGTGTTCCAGATACTTTATTTATTCTTCCAGAATATCTCCAACCATTGTTAATACAGCTTATTATTACTCCACTTTGAGATGGCGGTACCACACCAATATAAAAATCATCACTTATTCTAAGAACTTGCAATACTGGGACTGCACCTTTTATAACATTTATATAAACCCCCTGGCTAACAGCACAGGAACTGTAAATACTTTGTGCATTTCCCGTTATAAGAACTGAAAAATAAAAAGGCCCTGAACAAGGTTCTGATCCAGAACTCCAACCACCACTACTACCACCATATCCGCCTCCGCTACCTCCCATTACAATAACAACCCCTTCCATTTAATTAATAATAATTTCCGCAATTAAGAATAAAGACCTTTTTTTAATTTACTACAATATATACGATAATTCGACAATATTTTTAATTACAATTCTTCAGAAAAGTATAGTATGGTAGATAGGAGTATTAATACTCGTAAATGTTTTTTATTTAATTTCTGTGTTTACAATTCATCCTGACCAATGGGATCCAAACAGGCAGCGAACCTCAAAAGATTAACTGAGTTTAGTTTTCTTTTTGGCCCTTTTTATCTTGATCAAATGATTGAAATAATGTGGGGTAATATCAATGTGAAAAATGTGCCAATATTCTAGAAGGATGAGCGAACTAAATTTGACAAGAATAATGCCCTATTGCAATGACTGTCTAAGATCTAGACCGTTACGAAGATAAATTCCAATTATGTCCACAACAATTCCTCGATAGCTCTCTCCAGTTCTCTGTTCCCTGGTATAGTATAACGAGTAACATATCTATATGAGTGAGCAATCCCTTATCATATGATTCATTAAACAAGCTATAACAACCAGGGGAACCTTACGAACTGTCAGTTCGTGGCCGAAGGTATGACGTAAGACTTGAGGAGTTATGGTAAAGCCTATAATCCTGATGTTCACAGGGTTATCCGGTATCTCACCTAGACCTTTGAGCCATTTAAGAACTGATAGATGTATGAGGTTTAACTGGACAGTACGAGGCTTATAGTTCTGGCTAGCCTAGCGTTTAAAGTCCACTATGTCAAGCTGAGTTACATTACGATAACCGAGGTTTTTAAATTTTGTCCATATTTTTTGGAACCCTTCTGCCTGTCTGCATACCCCCCCGTGTGTACCCCCCTCGGAAAGTAGCCATCTCTCTATTTCTGTAAAGTCGACCGACATAAACTACGCGGCAACCAGGCTATTTTAATTTATTTAAACCATATGGCTTGTACACTTAAAGTTCAGGTGCTTTCTGCTCCTATTGGTATTCAGAATTCTCGCTCATTTATTTATGTATGATAGACTACAGTATATGCCTCAGCACCAGACCGCAATAATGATTAAAAACGGCCTCTTCAAATCTGATATAATTGATTCGGCCAATTTAACGTATATGTGGAATGAGGCGCTATGAAAAACCTTGAGACAGTGATAGCAGCAATTCAATATATTGAAACACATTTGTCAAATGAAAAGATCGACCTTGATATTGTCGCCGCTGCGGTACACTACTCGAAATACCACCTGCACCGTATCTTTACCGACGCGGTGGGGGTTACTATACATGATTACGCGCAGCGCAGGCGGCTGACGGAAGCTGCCAAACTGCTGGTTTTTTCAGATAAACCGATTATAGACATCGCCATTCTGGCCGGCTACGACAGCCAGCAGGCTTTCAGCAATGTGTTCAAGGCCATGTATAAGCAGTCTCCTCACCAATTCAGAAAAAATGAGGTGTTTTATCCGTTGCAGCTGGAATACAACTTCAAAGACCAGCGCGAATCCCTTGAAAACGCGCGGAAAAACTCCACGAGAGAAATCCGCTTTGCCGGAGAAGCGGATATTCCGTTATGGATGGACCTGGTGCGTCTGGCCATTGACGGGTTCCCCTGCCTGGAAGAAGATGAGCACTTAACCGTCCTGAAACGCTATATTGCCAACAAAGGCGCGCTGCTTATAACCGAGGGCGGCATTTCTATCGGCGGCATGATGATTAACTACGAAACCGGCAGCATAGATTTCCTTGCGGTACACCCGCTTTACCGGAAACAGGATATTTCCCGGGACTTCTTGCATGTGGCGCTCACCGAGCTGCTGAAGAATAAGGAAATCAGCATTACCACATTCCGGGAGGGCGACAAAGCGGATACGGGATACCGTAAAGCCCTCAAGGAGCTGGGCTTTGCCGAAGGGGAACTGCTGACGGAATTTGGGTATCCGACCCAAAGGATGGTTTTGCCCAGGGAGAATAAAAATGACTAACGCACAGCGAGCGGGCAGGCGCAACCCTCACGCGCCTGCCCGTATTAACGAAAGCAAAAAGAAAGTACCAGTTGAAACACCGGCTTTTCCCGATGAAATCGCGCATCTTGAAGATATCAGGGGCAAGCTGGATAAGGCCATTAAGCAAGCGCATGATTCAGTCGGGCATATCGGCGAAGAATATATGGATGTCAAGCGGTACATGGTAGAGCATCGCGGTGAAATCGACCCCCACGAGATGTTCCAAAATGAAATGGCTTTAAAGCGCATTGACAAGAGGGGGGCCGCTGCGTCTGCAATTCGGGATAAACTCGTCAAACTACTGGACTCGCCTTACTTTGCCCGGATTGACTTTCGGGAGACATCCAAAGTAACACCCGCCGCCTTTTACATTGGCAGGTTTTCTTTCAGCCACGCCAATGAGCTGCACATTTCTGACTGGCGCTCCCCGGTGGCCAGCATGTTTTATGATTGCGAGGTTGGGCCGGCGGGATACGACGCCCCGGATGGACGGATCGACGGCGAGCTGACCCGGAAGCGGCAGTTCAAAATTAAGAACGGCTTGATGGAATATGCGCTGGAAAGCTCGGTTAATATCCAGGATGATCTTCTGCAGCGTGAATTGAGCCATACTTCGGACGAGAAGATGAAATCCATCATCGCCACCATTCAAAAGGAACAGAACCTAGCTATCCGGAACGAAAAGGCGGAGACCCTCCTTATTCAGGGGGTCGCGGGTTCCGGCAAGACCTCCATCGCGCTGCACCGGATCGCTTACTTGCTCTACCGCTATAAAGACAGGTTGTCGGCGAAGAACGTGACCATCCTGTCTCCCAACAAGGTCTTTGGGGATTATATTTCCAATGTCCTGCCCGAATTAGGCGAGGAGCCGGTCTACGGGATGAGTTTTGCGGATATAGCCGGAGTCCAGCTTGAGGGCGTCATCCGTTTCGAGGCCGACAAGGACCCTCTTGAAACAGAGGACCCCAAATGGGCGGAGCGGGTGCGCTTCAAATCCACACTGGATTTTAAAATACTGGTGGACGAGTACCTGGCCCGGATGCCTGAGGCCGTCTTTGAGCCGTCTGACTGCACTTTTGGCAGGTTCTCCGCCAAAAGTGAATGGATACGGGGCCGCTTTGCCGCTTACCACAGGCTCCCGGTCAAGGGGCGCCTGGTGATGATTGCGGAAGACATCCTTGACCGCTATGAAACCGACTACTTCATGGAGAAGCCTTTGCCAAAGGCCGGGGCCGTCTTAAAAAGCCTGGCCGCGATGCTGAAGATGAAGAATACCCTGTCGCTCTATAAGGATTTTTATAAGCAGAACAATATCGCAGACAAATTTGTAATGCCGGCGAAGAAAACCCTCGAATGGTCCGACGTGTACCCGTTTATATACTTCCACGCCGCTTTCGAGGGTTTGCGGGAGAGCCGGCTTATACGCCACCTGGTTATCGACGAAATGCAGGATTACACACCGGTCCAATACGCGGTGATGAATGTCCTGTTCAAGTGCCGGAAAACGATCCTGGGAGACTTCGGGCAGTTTATCAACCCAAACCATTTAAACACCCTCGGAGACCTGCGCCGGCTGTATGAAGGCGCGGAATATGTAGAACTGAATAAGAGCTACCGCTCGACCTATGAGATTATCACCTTCGCCAAAAGTATCCAAAATGTTGCTTCCCTGGAGGCGGTCGAGCGCCATGGGGATGCTCCCGACCTCGTCTATTGCCGCAGCGGGCGGGAAGAACTGGCGGTGATAAAGAAAAAAATCGACGCTTTTCAGAATAGCGGGCATGCCACCCTGGGCATTATCACGAAAACGAACAGCGCGGCAAAAGCTCTTTATGATGTGCTGTCCCGAAAGTACCAGGCGCATTTGATTTCGCCGGAAAGCGCGGCTTTTGAGAACTGCGTATCGATCACTTCGGTCCAAATGTCAAAGGGGCTGGAATTTGACCAGGTGATCATACCCGCGGCCAATAACGAGACCTACTTCAGCGAATACGACCGCAGTTTGCTTTACATTGCCTGCACCCGGGCCATGCACCGGCTGTCTTTGACCTATACCGGCGGACTGACCCGGCTGATTGGCGCAAGTGATAGCTGAAAAGTGCCGGTTTATCCCGGCACTTTCTTAACCGTCCCCATTTGTCTGCTATTGCAGCGAGCCGATGTTTTCTGAAATGCTTTTGGCCTTGATCTTTTTGAGCGGCCCGATGACGGAAAGCCGGGTCACAACAAGCGCGGCGGCGAAAACGCAGACGATTTGCACCAGAGGGAAGACCCACACTATTTTGAGCGACGTTAAAAGCTGTGTAATAAGCGCCTTTTGCAGCAGGATGCCCAGGATACACCCGGCGACGGCGCCCGTAATGCAGTATGCCGACGCCTCTGCCGTGATCATCCGGTTAAGTTGTTTTCCCGACATGCCCACCGCCCGCAGGACGCCCAGGTACCTCATTTTTGAAGTGACGCTGGTGTTCATCGTGCTGACGATATTGAGGATGCTGATGAGCGCGATAACCACCACAAAACCGTATACGAAAACCGCCATGGTAAAAAAGGTCTGGTTCATCTCGCTGTTTTTCTGCCGCGAATCAAGATAGGTGATATTGCTCCCGATCATGCGCTTGATTTCAGAAACTGTTTCCTCCTGGCCGTCCTTTTCCAGCTGAATATCGATGATTTTAAGCGTGGAGTCTCCCGTTATCGCGGTATACTGCTTTTCCGTCGTAATGAAAGTCGCCAGGTTCAAATTGCTGTCGGCAAAGGGCACAGTACGAAGGACGGCCATAACCGTGAACGGCTTTTTCCCGGATACAGTGTCGATATAAACCTTGTCCCCCGCATGGAGCTCCGCCGTCCGGACCGAGACTCCCTTTCGTATATTCTGCAAAACGGCGATAATGCCGTCCTGGGCGTTGAGCGTGTCTTCGGACAAGTCGCCTTCCAACAGGTCCGTTTTTGCCCACTTCAATTGATTTTTGTCATAAGAGATCAGCCATGATTTTTCCGGAGCCTCAAAGAGGCCCTCGGTGTTGACCTCAATGCTGCCGACCTCCTTCACATACTCTTCGGTAAGCCGGGACGCGTCGAAGGTCGCGTTCACATAGCCGAACATCCTGCCGTATACGTGCTTTATTCCCGGCAGGTGCGACAGCTGACCGTACAAATCAGGGCTGAGGCTTTCCTCTGAGGTCAGGGATATATCGGGCGTATACGGCTTCGTTGTCTTCAGGCTCGTATGCAGGAAATCAACAAACACGTTGAAGCCGAGAAACATCATAATGCTAAATGCAATGGAGGCCGACATCAGGGCCAGCGTTTTTTTCCGGGCGGCCGCGCTTCCAATCCCCATCGCCGACTCAACAGGCAGCAGCTTGGTCAGGATTCCTCCTTTTTGGACTTTTCGCATCCTGATTTCGCTGTTTCCCGTCACGGCGTTGACAGGAGACACACCTGAGGCCTTTTTCGCCGGCAGCATAGTCGCAATCGCGACGGTGAGGACGCCGAGGGCGACACCGGCCAGGATGCCTGTGGGGCTTATGGTAAACAGGGGAATCTCGGAAAAAATATAGCTGTTATAGAATTTAAGGAGCGCAGAGCAAAAGAGCGTGGCGGCCATCCCCAGAAGCACGCCGCCCGGAATCGCCCAGCGCAGCAGCAAAAACCCTTCCCTTTTCACCAGCCTCCTGATCTGCGTTTTCGACGCCCCGACGCACCGCAGAAGGCCGAACGAGCGCATCCTGTCCATGACCGATATATTGAAAGTGTTGTAAATCATTACCACGCCCGCAACCAGGACGATAAAAAAGAGGATCGCTCCCGCCTGGTACAGCCCCACTGCCGCCTTGTGATCGCTTTGCCCGATAACGGCGAGCAGGCGCTCGTTCCGCCCCATGCGCTCGTCGGATATCCCCAGGCTTTCCTTGATCT
>JAMPIU010000199.1 GCA_023667845.1 Dehalobacter sp.
GCCCTGCTGCCGAACAATAAGATCTTCTCCGGGTCGTACTTATCAATGATAGCCGCTACGAAACTCTCTATCCAGCTTTTGACGTTTCGATCTGTGATCCGATCCATTGTATCACCTCGCGGCTCTTATCCAGACTATGTTACGCTAACAACGTTCAACAGTATGCCGGCGATCTATCGTTCACGCTTAAAACGCGCTCTCCATCGCTTGCGGAGATTAAGCTGCTCCCCGTTCTTCGGCAGGTTAATCGAGATCAAATCTTTATATGGCACTCCATCGATATACTCGACGATGCCGTGGTCTTTGTAGATCATATACGCTACCATAGAAATCCATAATAGCACGATTGCTAACAGGGAGACCAGTAAAAGTTCCACTTCGACACCGACCTGACCAGTTCTATACGTATGTTTCGTCGGGTATAAAGTCATATAGGCACTTAACTACAAGAAAACAGTTCACTATGAAAGTATTACTTCCTGCGAGTGGCAGCGGAACGCGCGAAGGTCAGGAAGAAGCGGGTGATTTCTTTTGCTATCGACGTTCTCTATGTTTCTTCTTAATTCATAATAGGGCAAAATAGGGCAAAATCATCTATAGACGCATTTCAGTTCCGAAAGAATTATTTTTTTAACTATTAAGTTATTTATCTATTAAGTCATAATACCACGAATAACGAGTGATCGAATGAAATTTTGCGTCATCCTCGGGACACGGCCCGAAATCATCAAAATGAGCCCGATCATCCGCGAATGCGAGAAGCAGCGACTTGACTATTTTATCATTCACACCGGGCAGCACTACTCCTATGACATGGACCGGATCTTCTTCGAGGAGCTGAAGCTGCCGCTTCCGCGGTATCACCTGGACGTGGGTTCGGGCAGCCACGGCCACCAGACCGGGAAGATGCTGGCCGGCATTGAGGATATTCTGGTCAAGGAGAAGCCGGATATCGTGTATGTGCAGGGGGATACCAACACCGTGCTGGCGGGGGCCCTGGCCGCGTCGAAGCTGCATGTGCGGATTGGGCACGTAGAGGCCGGCCTGCGGTCGTTCGACCGGAGCATGCCGGAGGAGATCAACCGGGTTGTTGCTGATCATATCTCGGACCTGCTGTTTGCGCCGACGGAAAATGCAAAGGCGCTGTTGTTGAAAGAGGGAATACCGGAAAGTAAAATTTTCGTGACCGGGAACACGATTGTCGACGCTGTCAACGAGAACCTGAAGATCGCCCGGGACTCGGATATCCTGGAGAAGCTTGGGGTCGTTCCTAAGGGTTATTTGTTGTCTACGATACACCGGCAGGAGAATACCGATGATAAGCATCGGTTATCGGAGATTTTTAAGGGCCTGGGAATGGTTTCGGAAGAGGCGGGGATGCCTGTGATTTTGCCTGTGCACCCTCGGACGCGGAAGATGCTGGCGACGTTTGACATTAAGATACCGGCAGGGGTAAGGCTTATTGATCCACTAGGGTTCATGGAGTTTCTGAAGGCGGAGTCTAATGCGAGGCTGGTGCTTACTGATTCTGGCGGGGTGCAGGAGGAGTGTTGTATCCTGGGGGTGCCTTGCGTGACGATAAGGGAGAATACGGAGCGGCCGGAGACCGTCGAGGTTGGAGCTAATGTTATTGCCGGCTTTGAGCATGATGATATCATCAGGGCATCGAGGGCTATGTCATGCATGGATAAAAAGTGGACAAATCCATTCGGAGATGGAAAATCCGGGAAAATGATTATTGATATCTCGCACCAGTAATAGCCAAAACACTGGTCATTGATAGCCATATTACTACATTCGCAAGAAAACGTATAATAAATGCATTATACAGTACATACCCTATGTGAACTTTATCTATTTTATCATTAAGAGCTTATAACCTACATTTTTGACTAAAAGTAGCAAAGTAAATTAGAATAAAAATGGTATACGATATTAGCACAAACAGGAAAAAACTTATTTCGTGTTGCGTTCTAAGCAATTGATAAATTGAACCATAGATAAAAAACGTACTGCCTTTAATGGCACTGATCTTTTGGGTTTGAGATTATGAGCGGGAAATTAAAACAAATGCTTCAGATAAAAGGGCCTATAAAAAAAATCGGTGTCATTGGCATGGGCTATGTAGGTATACCAGCAGCAATGTTATTTGCCGATTCCCCGAAATTCGATTTTGTTTATGGCTTCCAGAGAGCTTCCAGGACTTCCGGGTATAAGATCGATATGCTTAACCGTGGCGAGAGCCCGTTAAAGGGTGAAGAGCCCGGACTTGAGGACCTTATCAAGAAAGTCGTTACAGCTAATAAGTTCAAATGCACCTGTGACTTTTCCCGCATTTCTGAATTAGATGCCGTTACTCTGTCGATCCAAACCCCTTTTAAAGATCCTAAGGATTTAATACCCGATTTTAGTGCACTAACCGAGGGTTTACGGTTGGTGGGGCAAAATATGGTTGCCGGCACACTGGTTGTCCTGGAGTCTACAATTACGCCCGGCACGACCGCAGGAATGGCCCGTAAGATACTGGAAGAAGAGTCGGGCATGACCGCGGGCGAGGACTTTGCGTTGGCACATGCGCCGGAACGGGTGATGGTCGGAAGACTTCTTCAAAACATTCGGGAGCACGATCGCATTGTCGGTGGCATCGACAATGTCAGCACCAGCCGGGCTATTGAATTATACTCTCCGGTGCTAACGAAGGGAAAAATCATTCCCATGACCGCTACGGCCGCCGAGGTCACCAAGACCGCAGAGAATACGTTCCGGGACCTGCAGATTGCTGCGGCCAACGAGCTGGCGCTGTACTGCGAAGCTATGGGTATCAACTTCTATGACGTTAGAGCAGGCATCGACAGTCTTAAAGGCGATGGCATTACTCGGGCAATTTTATATCCTGGCGCTGGCGTAGGTGGTCACTGCCTCACTAAGGATACGTATCACCTCGAGAGAGGTGTGAAAATCTTAAATGGTAAGCTTGACTATCCTGAAGGCAAGGATTCGATATTCGTATTAGCCAGGAACGTAAACGACTTTATGCCCAGGCATATGTTTAACCTGACTGTTGATGCACTGGCCAGGGTCGAAAAGAAACCGGCCGGATCTAAGGTGGCTTTGCTCGGATGGGCCTTTTTAAAGAACTCGGATGATGCGAGAAATACTCCAGCAGAGTTGTTTAGGGACTTAATGTTAGAAGCCGGTGCGCTGGTCGATGTACATGATCCATATGTAATGGATTATCCCGGAGTCGAAATTGGTCACGATATAAACTTGACTTTGAAGGATGCAGATGCAATAGCAATATTCGCCGGGCATGATTTGTATAAATCATATAGCCCAGAGTTCATAAAGAAACAATCCTATCAAAACAATCCAATTATTGTGGATGGAAGAAATATTGTTGACCCAGAGGCATTCATTAGTCATGGGTTTGTTTATAAAGGAATTGGAAGAGGAGATAAAAACAGTCATGATATAAATCTTGGAATGGGAATCCAGTATGAAGGCTGGCGAAGAGTGTGCACACGCACTAGAGCAAGTGGTGGTCTGAAGACTTATAAATAGTGTTATTAGCGATAAAACGTATTTGGTTCTAAATGATGCATTTTGTGGAACGATATCACCAGCATATATATCTGAATTCAATAGCAATTTATCTTAATTATGCATCAAATGCTATCTTCGGACTACTATTCTGGATAGTAGCAGCCAGAACCATGCAGTCTTCTGATATTGGACTGGCCATAGCTGCAACTTCCGCTGCATCATTAATCATAACGATTTCTAAATTCGGCTTAGACTCAGGAATCGTACGGTACATCCCTACAGCAGAAAAAAGGAACATACTGTATAGCTTTGTTACGGTAATCGTTTTAATGTTTTCACTTATTTGTGCAACCGTATTTTTATTTATTATATACTTTACATCCGATGATTTACAATTTTTACTTGGTCAGTGGATATCAATATTCTATATATTGTATATTATTGTCAGCGTGATTTATTCAATTCAAAACATTACACTGATAGCTTTGCGAAAACCCTACCTGTCATTTTTACAAAATATTTCATTAATTATAAGAGTACCTTTATTGCTAGTATTTTCTTCGCTTGGTGTACTGGGCATTTTTATAATCTATGATGTTACATTTTTACTTTCTGTCATCGTGGGAAAGTACTTGTTAAAAAGTATCGATATACACTATTGTAATGATATTAAATTACAAGAAAAAAATGATATTATTAAATATTCGCTTGGAACGTTTACCTATTCCATATTAGATATATTACCGACCAGTATTGTTCCCTTAATCATCATATCGTTAGCTGGAGCCTCGGAATCTGCCTATTTCTACATAGCGTACTCAATATACGTACCGCTCTTTATGATCTCTTCCTCCATCTCTATGTCATTATTTGTTGAAGGGTCGCATGAGGTACCGATTAAAAAGAATGCGAAAAAGGCGATTGTCTTTTCGCTACTTCTTCTGATTCCGGCAATTATCGTAATATACTTATTTGGGGATACAATACTATTAATTTTCAACAAAGAATTTTCCGAACAATCCTTTACCATTCTGAAAATTCTGGCAATATCGAGTTTGTTTGAATTGCCTATCTATATCTATCTATCGATAAATAAGATTATTAAAAATGTTAAGCAGATAAACCTAATAAAAGGCGTCTCTTGCTTGCTAATCGTATCTCTATCACTGATATTAATTAATATTTTTGGGGTAATTGGTGTTGCGATTGCTTGGTTAATATCTGAGGTCTTTTTAGGCATATGCGTAACGATTGTATTGATCTGGAAAAATATGATTTAAATAGGACTAATCCTACTTCGCGTGTAAACATTAAGAAATAAGATTTTTCTTTATCAGGCCTCAAAAATATCACTTAATGTTCAAGTTCATCGGTCATATATGTGATCGCTACGTGTCTCTATCTACCGATACATGTTAGTGAAAAAACGAAAATTATAGGCTTGGATATGAGTTTATGACTGTGATGCGGTGATATAGTTTATTTTAACTTCTCCATTATTGTATATTTTATTGATATTTATGCAATTATCAATTTTTCGGAAATCATCTTCATTAAATCTGTTTATATCTTTATAAATTACTGCATATGCAATATAATCAAATCTTGAAATTATAAGATATTTATTACTCTCTGAAGGGTATATGTCGGTTGATTGATTTATTCCAAAATGATCTGATATGATGAAATCTTTTTGTAAATCTTTTCTGTGTAATCCATAATCAGTACCGTATAAGTAATCTGAAAATCTAATTACAGGAGTATCAATGTCAATTACTTTATAATTAATTTCTTTATTACCTATTAACCATGACATACTATTAATCTCACACTTAGTTACTTGCTGATTTGGGCGAATTTCCATAGTGGAAGGGTACAACGAAAAAATAGTAGTTAATATAGCAGATGTTACTAATATTATGAGTATCACATTTATTATATATTTTTTGTTATTAAATGTATAATATAGTATATATCCGACCAATGGTGATGCTAACATCATATTTATGTTTAAGTTAATTAAACGATCTGCAGTATGAATACGTGTTAAAAAGAATGTAAGGCCTAGAAATATGGTGCCAGAAATGAAACATACCAATAATAATTTATATCTATGTGATAAAATTATTTTTTTGCTTATTACCATACAATATATTAATGATATGATAATTACACAGTATATGATTTCATCATATGCCATAAATAAAAACGATTTTCCTGCATTAAATAATCCCAGTTTTGTAAGATAATACATTGCACTTGTTGAAGTTGATACGGTTGTCGAGTTTGTGAAAAATCCAAGTAATATATCTATAATTATATTTAATGGGCGTATTAATATTTTATTTTCAAAAATCCATATAATAAATGTTATTGACATAGTCATAATAAGTAATAATGAAAAATTAGAATATTTACATTTATTTATATTATTGTAAATATATCCTATAATCATATATAATAGTACAAAAAAGAATGTAATTGGATGAAAAAACGTATACAAAATGCAATATGTAATACATAATATTACATACCTAATATCATGTGAATTTTGTAATAAAAATATAAACATGGGTATTGTAAGCACAGATAGCAATTCATAATAAGGTGACGTAAAAAACCATGCAAAAAAAAGCGGTAATGCGGCTAATCCAGTAAATATAATGTTAATCCTATTGTTATATAACGATTTTGCAACACATACAATTGATAAAAAATATATAAAATAATATATAGAAGAAATATAATTACAAACTATAGTAAGATTGATATTAGAAATAATGTTAATTTGAGATATGAAAATCGTTGAAATCGGATAAAAGTTATAATAAAGAATATGTCCATGAGTTAAAATATCTTTTGAGAAACCAATATATGAAAGGGTATCGCCTCTTCCCAAATATGTAACATAGCCTTTTAGAGAATATAGCATTATCATAATTAGCATACTAAGCAATATTTGAAAAAAACCAATTAACCAAAATTTTTCTATTTTATAATATAACTTTGATATTATTAATATTGTCCCATTTAATATTGCAATAATTATCGCAATAAATACAATTATATTTGTTGATGCGTATATTGATAACTCGTAACCATTAGTTGGATTATAATAAATGGATAGTAGAGATATACTGATTAAGAGGAATGAAATCGCCGTAGTAACCTTTAATATACTGTTTTTTTTAAATAGCTTAATCATATTATCAAAATTATATTTTGCTATTTATTAAATATTCATAGGACTTTAAACTATTTTTCATGTTGTAGTCTTGTGACCTCTTTAGTGCCATACCTTTATAATACATTTTATAATTTTCATCATTTAAAAACTGTATGATAACATCTGCAAGTCTTTCTTCTTCAATTGTTAGTGGTTCTAAATAGTTATATAATTTATTGTCAAATCTGCCAATTAATACACCATATTTATTATCACCAAGTATTTCCCTGGGCCCGTATTTACAATCTGTTGAAACAATTGGGCATCCACATGCCATTGATTCAATTATTGCGTAAGGTAATGCTTCCCATAATGATGGAAATACAAACAACGCTGATTGGGCTATATATTTATAAGGGTTCTCTTTCCACCCTAAAAACTTAACACTATCGCTTAAATTAAGATCCCTAATAAGTGATTCTAAATATGTTTTTAGATGGCCATCTCCACGTATAACTAATATACAATCACAACTTTTTCTAACCTTTGAGAAAGCTCTAATTAAATGCCACTGACCTTTTTGCTCAGTTAATCTACCCATATTAAAAACGATAATATTTTTACCATTAAACAATTCATCATCAATAATTAGTTCTTTTGAGAGTTTATCAATATTTATTATATCAATCGGGTTATATATCACAACAATTTTATTTTGATCAATTCCATACTCTGTTATCAATTCTTCTTTAACACCATCTGATACTGCTACGATAGAATCAGCATTTCCATAAATATGCCGTATTATATATTTTGTAAAACTATATGTATATCTATTACTGAACTTTTCTGAAAGGGCAATATGTACAGATATTATCTTTTTTACATTCTTATTTCCAATATTAGATATTATATTAATAAAATTATCTAAAACCAAAAAACTCATTGAAACATTAGCTTGACTTTCTTTCATAATTCTTCGATATTTAAAGATGCCAAAAATGAAAGCTACAAGCACGTAAAATACTTTAGGAGATCCAATCTTCATGTTCATAGAAATAATAGGGTCTTTCACTGGGTAACTATTATTATTGAGTATCGTAATGATTTCCCTTTCAATTGACGGGTCTAAGTTCAAACTTAGTTCCGAGACACACCTCTCAGCTCCACCGACAGATAAAGAAGTGATCAGCATATTTAGTTTTACCATGTTAATTATCTCCTAAAACGGATTCTAATGTTTTCATATACTGGCCAGATATGTTATCCCATCCAAATTTATTAGAATACTCTAAAGCATTCACTGAAAGTTTGGATCTTAACTCAGAATCTTTTATGACATTATCAATTTCTTCAGCTATCTGTGGACCATTTTTTTGTTCGACGATGATGCCGTTATACCCATTTTCTATGACTTCTAATACCCCTTTGGTGTTTGTGGCGATGACTGGTTTGCCGGCAGATAAGGCTTCAATAAGGACTACGGGTAATCCTTCCTGAAACCCCGAGGAATCCACTATCGAAGGGAATACGACAATATCCGATAAGCCAAAATAGTCGGCAATCCTGTCATGATCGACATACCCTTTAAATATAATATTTTTATTAATTCCTAGCTCGATAGCCATGTTTTTTAATGAATCTTCCAGGGGGCCGTTTCCAACAATCACTAGCTGTATATCTTTATCCCGTTCCTCGACGACAGATTTAAAGGCACGTATTAAATACTCACAACCTTTTACTTCTACTAACCTTCCAACGAATAATATAACATATTTCGAGTTAATGCCATAGGTACTTTTAAAAGATTCAGAATCAGTATTATTACAAATTTTTTTTATCTGAACTCCCATTGGGATAATACTCACTTTTTTACAGACGTTGTCAGCTACCTTCGGCGAAATAAAATTTAATAATTCATCTATTCTATGGGAGCTGACCGAGATTATGGCATCAGAATTATTTAATATAAATTCAGTAATTTTTTTACCAAGGGGTATCTTTTTAACTAAGGTTACTTCAGATGAGTGGATAGTAACAATATGTTGTACACCGAGTGCCTTTTTACAGATACAACCGACCAGTCCCTGAGGTAGCAACCAATGCGAGTGAATTGCATCAAATCGATATTTTATTGTGATATATATGGTACTTATCGTCTGCATAACGAAAAATAGCGGGACTTGAACTTTGGCTAAGAAAGATTTTTTCAAGTTAAAAGCAATACCTGAACCGTAGGTTAGTTTTTGTAAAGATAGTGGAATAAAATACGGAAACCTGTACACTGTAATACCATCCAACTTGTCGGTAAACTTTGCCGATTTCGTATGGGGAGCTAGTACCTTTATTTCCATACCTTTATAGGATAGCCTTCTATTTAGTTCGTGAACAAACCACCCATAGCTATCTTTATCGAATCTTGGATAATTACTCGTGATCACCAATATTTTTTTTTTCATAAATTAGCCTTCATGCTCATGTTTTTAAGGACTTAATACCGGTATATACGTAATTTATGACCGGAAGAGGATCCTGTAACGATAGTATATCATCATCGTAATACTTTACAAATTCTTTACACAGTGAGTAGTTTTTACTTTTTCCTATAGTTTTAATCAGAGACATCGAATCGTCAAAGTAATTTCTAGTAATGACCCCTAGCTTATAGTTTAGTACCGGTTTTACATCGCCATCAACAGCCATCTGGTACAGTAAATACGGAAAATGCACGCCAGATCTAACTGCCTGGTTAATCGATCCCCAGATTCGGGGATTAACTTCCATAAGGACTGGTTTTTTTGATCTGCTATCCAGCTTAAATTCCACCATTGCCAGACCATGCCATTTGAAGTGTTCCAGTATTTTGGCTGCGTATTTCTCCATTTCGTGGTGTTCCACACTTATCCTGCAGGTACTGGGGCCTCCAGTTATGGGGTATTCCCTGATGCGCCTATGGGAAAATTTCGCTCGCAAATCTCCGTTATTTAATAACATTGAAACACCATAGCCCTCTCCGGGGATGTATTCTTGAATAATGGGGTAGTTATCAGGAGTTAAGTCGTATTTAACTATAGTCTGCTTATATGCGCTAATCAAATCTTCTTTATTGTTGATATACGATAACCCTTTACTGCTGCTTGTCTCTCTTAATTTTATGACCACGGGGTATTCCAGTTTATCTGCAGTACCGTTTAGCACCTCTAAATCCTGTATCAGTATTGTCTTTGGAGCGGGGATGCCTAGTTCTTCGGCAATTAGCGCCATTGAAGCTTTATTATCCATTCTCTTCATTATGTCGTAATCGTGTAAGGGTAATTTGATAAATTTATCAAATTTATACTTGTACTTCGATAAAACATACGTATCTTCAGAGTGTGTTGGTATGAGTACACTATGTTTATTGTTCTCGACATATTTAGCGAGGATGTTGATAAATTCGATAGTGTCAAGTTTTGGGCTTGGGTATCTGAAAAACTGATTAGAGTATCTAGATAGCGATGACAGGGCATACGGACGGTGGTCAGCTGTCGTTACCTTAACATGGTGCTGGCCAAGGTCTCTAGTAACAACCAATGCTTTCGAGCTGTTTGCTGTTGTGATTATTGCTGACATGGGATACTCATTTTATGACCCTTTTAATAGCTTCACCCGTGATCGTATTGTATACTCTAAAAATTTTTACGAGTGGTGTACCATGAACTTGGATATTCATATTTGACAAATTTTTTCTCAAGTCTTCTTCGGATGAAGTATAACTAATACTGTTATATACTCTTCCAATTTCGTAGCTATAATGTGAGTCACTGCCTGCTATTGTTCTTTTTTGGATACTTTTAGCTAACACTAATCCCTGGTGATTTAGCTCATTACTTGTTCTACCGTTTATACCTTCGAATAGATCAACTTTTTTTAACATATCTGTTGTAGGCATTACTTTTCGTTTTAACGGGTGGGGAAGTATCGCTATGCCATCTTGCTTCCTGATCTCTTCAATCACATCTAAAAAGCCATAATTTGTGATATCATCATTTAAATATAACCCAATTAAATCTCCACAATCCGTTTTAATTTCCGAACCTATAATTATAGTAATATTTTTATCTTTAATATTTTTTGCTTTGATACCGCCTTTTATAGAATTATGATCGGTAATCGCTATGGCGTTAAGCCCGCGTTTAACGGCTATTTTTATTATCAATGCCGGGGATAACATTGAATCATATGAATATAAGCTATGTATGTGTAGATCGAATCTATACACTTTTGTACCTCATATCTAACGTTACCCGAACAATTCTCTAAATAATATAATATTTTTTTTGCCAAAATTTAATATTGAATCCTTAATATATCCTTTGACCCATTCAGAGTCATTGATTGCCCATCTTTCCGGGTGTGTGGTAATATACTCATTACTCACATCGCCCTTTTCGATAAGAGATATAAGATCGGCTGTAGAGTGGATGATATTAGTATTTGCCTTCTTCTGCCCCATATGATCACGGAGGTTATTTTTGCTGTTCCAACTTCTGCCTGTGTCCGAGAAATAGTTCATCACGCTTTTTCCGGATAAGTATGCTTCTCCGATTATTCCGTATTGTTTATAACTGTACTTTTTCCAGAGGTCTCTGTTGTCATACTTTGAGAGTGGGCTGCCATGCATACAGATAGTATCAACTTTGACATACTCCCTAAATCGGTTCAGCTCTTGTTTGAAGAGATAAATAGCTCTCTCAAAGTTCCCATTAGCCTTACTCAGGGTTTCATAATGGTATCCTATTTCGTGTCCCATGTCCTCGATCTTTTTCATGATCATGGGCTGAAAAGCCTCTTTGGTCGTCCTGAAATAATAAGTCGATCTAACGTCGCACTCGTGCTCTAACTCTGCCATCAGGAGAGCATTGTAAGGTTTTCTATCAACATCGTGTCTAAGGATGATGAAATCTTTCGGTGTTTCCGATGAGAGATACTCTCTAAAGGTTAAGGCAGGATATTTCGAGGATACGATGGCTTTGCAGAACTCCCGGTACATATCCATTGTGAAGTCCTGGCTGATGATTTTCTTCATTTTCCCACCCATCTACTATAGTAAATTATTATAGTTGTGTTTTGCTCTTATCCGCCTGCATATCGAACAGCATCGCAAACATGAGGAATTGTAGTCCCATCAGTGTTATGAACGCTGCCAGCAGCGGGAAGTTCTGAGATACCGGCTGATGCAGAATTTTCTCAATTACTATGTAAGCGCTGAATATGATCCCGAAAGGCACCATTAGCATGCTTGCCGCGTAGAATAATACCAGCGGGTTAAAATCCAGCAATATGTACTTGGTCTTGAGCCTCCAGAGAAACCCCCTGAACAGCATCGGAGAGACTTTTCGGATATACCTGCTGTACTTGATCTTGGACTTTTCCCGCCCGTACCTTGATGGCATGGGTATGTCGATGGTTCTCATGCCATACGTGTTCAGCTTTACAAGCATGTCGTTGCAATAGCCGTAGTACGTATAAATTGCGTCGAGGTCCAGGGCTTCGAGGGCCTGCCTGGAGATCGCCGTGTAACCGTTTTGTGGGTCTGTGACGCCCCAGTAGCCGCTGGCGATCTTGGTCAGCATAGTCAGGATGAAATTGCCGAAGGACCTCCATTTGCTCATGCCTTTGCGGAAGTCTTTGCTGATGAGCCGGTTGCCTTTTGTGTAGTCTGCTTTGCCCTCGATGATCGGGATTAAAAGCCTGGGCAACTGGTCCGGATCCATCTGGTTATCGCCCGCCATGATGGCGACGATATCCATCTCATCTTCCAGTGCCCGCTTATAACCCGTAACTATGGCCGCACCTACTCCCTTGTTTACTTCGTGCCTGATGTTAACGATCCTGGGATCGGTCATCTCTTCTATGATTTTTGGAGTCTTGTCCTTGCTACAATCATCGATTATGAAAATTTTATCCACGTAATTGGGAATGCCTCTGATTGTTTCTCCAATAAGAAGCTCTTCGTTATAAGAAGGCACGACTATCCCTATCTTATACATGTTAAAGATACCGAAGTTCTTCTCATCAAAATACAGGTTTTTAATTTTTTTACCATTATTCTTGGAATGTGTTATTACCGCTTCAGTAAAATCCTTGCCATGGTCTATCTTCAGCGCATCGAAGTTCAGCCCATCGAAATAGTTGTATGTACATGCGATGAAGCCTTTCTGGTAGTTCTTAGGCTTCTTATTATTAAGGAACATAATGATCTCATTAGCCCTTGAATTGTAGTCGATATTGGATGAGCCAATAACAATGTCGTAGCCTTCTTCGATGTTTTTCAAGAGCTCAGAAATTTTCCCGGGATCATGCGTGCCATCTCCATAAAGCGTTATTATAACGGGGGCATCGTTCTCTGCCTTGATCCGGTTTAGTACCGTGGCATAGTTGGTCTTGCCTGCATTGATTACTTCCGCTCCGAGTGGATTAGTTATCCCATAAATTCGCTCATCGTAATTATCGAGTATTACATAGACCTTATCAACGTATTTTTTAGTTATCGTGATAATGCTGCCAATTGTAAGGTAGTTCACCCTGTGGTGGATTATTGCGATACAATTGACTGGCGTATTATGCCTGAACGTGCTAGTACTCATTAAATATTCAGGATTTATTTCCGAACTCATGGTAATAGCACTCCGGGTTACTACGCCAGAACCCTGTCTCCCTTGCTTATCCCGTGGGACCCCAGGACTGATTCGACCTTCTGGGGCATCCTGGTCTTATAGGACTCGATGGATGCCAGAGCGACCTCAAGAGCATGCTTCCCATCCTCGCCTTGAGTTACAGGGGCTCCCCCTGTTCTGCAGACTTTCAAGAAGCTCTCGAGCTCGTTCAGGAGCGGCTCCTTCTTGTCGACCTTAGCCTCTTTGATCCAGTCCTTTTCGTGGATAACGACTTTCTGCTCTATGTAATCGCCATAAGCAACGCCTTCGGTGCCAATAACGGTAAAGTTCCTGGTCTTATGAGGGGTAAGCCAGTTCGTCTCTACCACGCCTACCCTGTCATCGTCGAAGCGTATCAAGATAGACGCATGGTCTTCGAAGGCGTGGATTTCTCTTCCGGCGACGGCGTAAACCTCTATAGCCGGCAAGTTGTACAAATAAGATATGATATCTATATCGTGAACACCGATGTCCAGTATAACTCCGACATCCCTGATCCTGGGATTAAACGGGCCTACCCTGCGCGTCGAGATGGATACAATTTTACCGAGCCCACCGCTGTCGATTATCTCCTTCATTTTAATGACAGCAGGATTAAACCGCTCAATATGTCCGACCATTAGGGTCAATTTTTCCATTTTCGCGGCCACAATGATGTCATCCGCATTTTCCAGTGTATCTGCAATGGGTTTCTCGACCAGTAAGCTTGTACCAGAATTGATGACATCCAGTGCCACTTTTTTATGCATAGTCGTCGGAACGACAATACTGACAGCATCAAGATCATGCTTTAACAGTTCTTTATAGTCAGTGAAACCTTCCGTTTCATATTCTGTAGAAAGTTTATCTACGCGCTTTTTATCGATGTCAGATATACCGACAAGTTCCGTTCCTGGCATCTGTCCATAAATGCGGATATGGTTCTGGCCCATTGCACCTGCACCAATAACCCCAACTCTCATGTTAAACGCTCCTTAATGTCTCTGCGATAAAATCAATATCTTCGGTAGTCACTGAAGGATGGACCGGCAGCGATACGACTTCGCCAGCCGCTTGCTCTGAGATCGGATAGGACTCGTCATAGCCATTATTTTCATAAAGAGTTTGCATGTGTACAGGCAAAGGATAATAAATACCTGTACCAATGCCCGCCTTATTTAATTTCGTAACGACTTCATCTCTACCGTTGTTAAATTCTTTGGTTATCCTGATTGTATACTGGTGAAATACATGCTTGCACCCCTGTTTTATAACTGGGGTTTTAATACCCCGTATACCCTCTAATCGCCTGGTAAGGTATTTTGAGTTTTCAATTCTCTTTTCATTGAACGCTGTTACCTTTTTTAACTGAGCTAATCCTATTGCAGCGCTTATATCTGTCATCCTCAGGTTATACCCGAGTATATCGTGATAATACCGAACCTTGGAGCCGTGCGACTTAATCATTCTAGCTCTCTCATCGAATTCGGGATCGTTAGAAGTTATTATGCCCCCTTCGCTGGTGGTCATATTTTTTGTTGGATAAAAGCTAAAACAGCCAGTCTGGAAGGAGCCACATTTTTTACCATCATATTCCGCTCCGTGAGCCTGACAAGCATCCTCAATAACCGAGAGACCATAGTCTTCAGCAATATCCACGATCGGTTTCATATCGGCAGGGTGGCCATATAAGTCAACCGGGATAATCGCTTTTGTGTTTTTAGTAATTTTTCTTTTTATATCCTCGGGATCGATATTATACGTATCCGGATCTATGTCAGCAAAAACCGGTTTTGCATTTGCGTATATAATGCAGTTCGCTGTAGCAATAAAAGTAAATGGCGTTGTTATAACCTCGTCTCCTTTACCTATACCCCGGGCTAAAAGTGCTACGTGGAGTGCAGCGGTTCCCGAATTTACTGCTACTGCGTGCTCGACTCCGATGTATCTGGCGAATGCCTCTTCGAATTCTTTTACCTTCTGACCTTCCGCAATAGTCCCTGATTTTAATACTTCAATGACACCATCAATTTCTTCCTGGCCTATTAACGGCTTAGCAATTGGTATCATTTTTTTCAAATCCTATTGAGCGTTTTTAACATTTCGGGCAAGTCGATAATTTTTGCTGGGCAACCAATAGCGAGTTTCCATGGCGGGACATCTTTAGTAACAACTGCACCTGCTGCCACCATTGCGCCCTCACCGATCTCAATACCCGGCAGAAGAGTTGAATTTGCGCCCAACGAAGCGCCTTTTCTTAAAACAGGTCCTTTAAGATTGTATTTTACCCTAATGGGGTATTTATCGTTAGATAATACTGAGCAAGGTCCAAGAAATACATTATCTTCGATCGTCGTATTAGTGGGGATATATACGTTGCTCTGAATACTCACATTATTTCCGATCTCAGAATAGCCATCTATTACGACATTGGTGCCGATAAGAGCGTTGTTCCCGACGGTTGTTTCCTCTCTTACCATAATATTATGGCCGGTCCGAAGATCGTTACCGATAATTACATCACAATAGATGGTTGAATTTGGACGAATAATAGCATTATCGCCTATTTTAGTTCCATTAAATCGATAGCTGTCAGTTATCGCCTTTTTTAATGCAATTTTTTTAAAAATTTTATTGCTTGGATATCCCAGCTTGACGTTTTCTAATATAGTACAATTCTGGCCGATTTCACAGATACCGTAAATATTACAGGTTTCATGTATATTACAGTTAACAAATTTTGTATGTTCATGTTTATATTTTATTATCTCATCGCTTTTTATCACGCTGGATACCATTGTTTACATTCTCCGTTTTATAAATTGAAAGATAAAAAGTCCAGTATTTTCGGCATCCATATTCCTAGATGATTTTAAAATTTTTAGAACTGAAACTCTGCTGATGTTGATCAGTAGCTTCCCGCTCACCGTCGGGGCAATCTCAGACACCATTTTTCCAACCTCACAATCCTGGACCTTGTTTCCACTGCGTGTAACTGTAAACGCACAATTTTTCGATAAGGCCTGCGGATTAAATCCGTAGCATTTTTATCGAAAGTTTCCGCCCCACTACTTAAAGATGATATAAATACTAAAGGCTTAAGCTTTATGGCCTAAACTATGAATTACAAAAATGAAAACTGCGTTTTAGCTGATGCTTTTCTAATAATTATTTTGGGTTATGTGAATGGTCCGTAATCTGGAATCGCTGTCCAATCACTAAAAGTCATCCATCAATACGCCTGGTTCGGGCCCGTTTCCGCCCCGGCCGCATCCCCGCCGTTCGTCCTCGCGCGCAACGCGTTGAGCCGCTCGATAAGCTCATCGATTTTCGCGTCGATCTCCGGCTCCATCGGGGCCTGTCCCTGCATCGATTCCGCCAGTCGCTGGATATCCCGGTCTATCTTGAGGATATATTTCCGGACGGTTTTTTCCAGGCCTTTGTCTGCCGGAACTGTCTCCGTCACGCCGATGTCCTGCGAAAGCGACGCGGCCTCATCCGTACCGGGCTTCAGGTTGCGCAAGTAAGCCATTGCCGTTTCTTTATCCATCCGGTGCTCCCTGATTTCGCGATATGCGGCCAGCTGGCTTTCCCCCGGTACCCGGGCAATGTCCTCGAGGATGTTCACGTTCATGACGTAGCAGCTCGCCGGTTCCTCTCTATTCGTGTCCTCCTCGGCCCCTGAGGAAAATGTACTCTGAATACATTTTTCGGCAGACAGGTCCGCGAGGTACAGGCGCTGCACTTCCGGATCGAGCCTCCGGACCAGTCCGACTTTCGCTGCCACATAATGCGGCGTCTTGCCGATGATGTCCGCGACCTCGTTGTACCGGTATCCGAACTCTTCCTTCAGCGTCACGAACGCCTGCCCGAGCTCGATGGCGTTCAGGTCCTCGCGCTGGACGTTCGCGATGATCTGCTTGAACCGCTTGTCCGCCGCGGTCTCATCGACGTCGATGACGATGTCCCGGCCGACGATGAGCTCCTGCACGCCGAGTTCCCGCAGCGCCATGAGGCGGCGGGCGCCGTCGACCACGACGAAGCTATCTCTGTCCCGGCAGGCCAGGATCGGCTGGAGCAGCCCGGCATCGGCTATCGTGTCTCGCAGATGCTCAGTAGAAAAGCCCGACTTGCGAATATGGTCGTCGTCACAGCGCACGAGCCCTATCGGGATCGTCAGCGGATTGTCTGCCGTAGTACCCTGTTTGCCCCCCATAATACCATATCCCGTAAAGGCTTACCAATCGTTGCCCTTACCTCAGAAGATCACGACGCGACCGGCGATAAACTTTCTGATAAATATATAAAGGGTCGATCAGGTGGCGGTTGCCTTTTCTGTCTTCGCGGTCCGGCCTGTATGCAGGAACGCTTTGATCATGTCGAGCCGGTACAGCCTGAACCGGTAAATGAACCCGGCAATGATGATCAGACCGGCAATCTCGGGGACGTAGGCGTCAGGCTCGTTCAGCAGTACATAAAAGATGTATCCTGCGTAGTCGTGCAGGCTAAGGGCCGGGAACTGCCAGCCCATTGTCGGCCAGAGCGACGTACCCGGGGACATCCAGATCTGATCTTCGACCTGATGCATCAGCGCGCCCAGCGCGAGGACGCTGATGCCAAGGAAGTGATATTTCCTCTCAACATAGATGGCGACCATAGAGAGCAGGAGTACAAACAGCACTGTGTGCCCGAAAATCCGGCCGTTATGGAACGTGTCCACGAAGATATAGTGGCCGATCGGCTTATCGATCAGGTCCGGCAGTATTGCGCCTACTATGAGGAAACGATAGTCGATCTTCTCCCTGAGTATGCTAAAGATAATGAAGGCGAAAAGGAGCGTTACGCCGATATGCCCGAAGAAGATCATACGGACGTAATGCTTATGTCAGTAGTTTAATACTTTCTCCTGCGACTATTCCCGCTCCTTCGTTTTCTTCAGCCGGACCAGCTCGCTGGCCCTGAACAACGACTCAAAGGTGCCCGCGTCGCTCCAGTACCCGTCGAGGACCGAGAACGACAGCGTGCCCTGCCTGACGTAGTAGTTGTTGACGTCGGTGATCTCCAGCTCGCCCCGGCCCGATGGCTTGAGGGTGCTGATCACGTCGAAAACGGTTTTATCATAGATGTACAGTCCCGTCACGGCGTAGTTCGATCTGGGCTGTTTGGGCTTCTCCTCGATGCCGAGGACCCGGTTCTCTTTCTCGTCGACCTCGGCCACGCCGAACCGGTGTGCGTCGGGCACCGGCTTGAGGAAGATGCGGGCGCCTGATCGGAACGTCCTGACGTGTGCCTTTACGTTATCCTCGTAGATGTTATCGCCGAGTATGACAGTAACACTGTCGCCGTCTACGAAGTCCTTCGCCAGGCTCAGGGCCTGGGCGATGCCTCCCGCCTCCTTCTGGATTTCGTAGGAAAACCTTACCCCGAACTCGGAGCCGGAGCCCAGCAATTCCAGGAAGTGACCGACGTGGCCCTTTCCGGAGACGATCATTATATCCCGGATGCCCGCATTGATGAGCGTTTTCAGCGGGTAATAGATCATTGGCTCGTCATAGACGGGCAATAAGTGCTTATTGGTAACCTTGGTAAGCGGAAATAGGCGCGACCCCGTGCCTCCCGCGAGTATGACACCCTTCATTCAGTCCACCTTCTTACTCAAATAATCGGCAAGCGCCTCGCGCCAGTGACGCATCGGCGATGTTTTCGTGTTCACCAGCACCGAATACTTCGGGCGCTTCGCCTTCCTCGGGAACTCCTCGCTGGTGCAGGGAGTCGTGTTAGGGATGATCGCGCTGGCGAACTCGTACCACGTGCATACGCCCTCGTTGGTGAGGTGGTAGATGCCCGGCGGCATCCCGAGGACCTCTCCGGTCTTCGCCGCGAGATCGACCGTATAGGTGGGCTTTCCCGCCTGGTTGTTCACCACTTTCACCTTATCCATTTGCTTCGAGAGTGATAGCATCGTATCGACAAAGTTTTTCCCGTGCCGGCCGAAGAGCCAGGACGTCCTTATAATCCGGTAGTCCTGCATGGCCCGGGCGATGTGCTGTTCGCCCATGAGCTTGGACTTCCCGTAGGTGTTGATCGGATTAGTGGCGTCCGACTCGCGGTATTCCTTCTTCGCGCCGTCGAACACGTAATCGGTGCTGTAATGGACCAGCCTGGCCCCCGTGGCCGCACACGCCTCGGCGATATAACCCGGTGCCCGGCCGTTCACGTCAAAGGCCAGCTCCTGCTCGTCCTCGCAGCCGTCCACGTTGGTGTAGGCGGCGGCATTGATGACTGCGCCAGGCATCAGGTCTTTGATCACTTGAAGGACCTGTTCCCGGTCGGTGATATCCACGTCGTGATGGGTTAGCGCCATGGCATCAGGGAATGCCTTTCGCATGTCAGTCCCCAACATGCCCCCGGCACCCAGGATCAACGTTTTAATTTCTCCCACCACCAGGCGTTATCCGTGTACCACTTCACGGTAAGCTCCAGGGCCTCTTCGAAATGATGCTCCGGCTGCCAGCCCATGGCTTTCAGCTTCGAGCAGTCCAGCGAATAGCGCAGGTCATGTCCGGGCCGGTCGCGCACGTACTCGATCATGTGCTCGTCCTTGCCGAGCAGCTTAAGGATAGCGCGGGTGATCTCCATGTTCGTCTTCTCCGCGCCGCCGCCGATATTGTAGACCTCGCCGTCGGCGCCGTGCTGCAGGACGAAATCGATCGCCTTGCAGTGGTCCAGGACGTAGATCCAGTCGCGGACGTTCCGGCCGTCGCCGTAGACCGGGACGCGCTTTCCTTTGAGCAGGTTGGTGACGAAGAGCGGGATGAGCTTCTCCGGGAACTGGTAGGGCCCGTAATTGTTGGTGCACCGGGTGACCACGACCGGGAGCTTATGGGTGGTATGATAGGACAGCGCCAGCAGGTCAGAGCCCGCCTTGCTGGCCGAGTACGGGCTGGACGGGGTCAGGATGTCCGTCTCGACGAACGAGCCTTTACTGATGCTGCCATAGACCTCGTCGGTCGAGACGTGGAGAAACCTTTTCACGCCAAGCTCATGGGCGGCCTGCAGCAGCGTGTTCGTGCCCAGCACGTTGGTCCGCACGAAGACCGAGCCGTCCTCGATTGAACGGTCGACGTGGCTCTCTGCAGCGAAATGCACGACTGCATCGGCCTTCTTCATGGCCGCGCACACGACGGCCGGATCACAGATGTCTCCCTTGATAAATCCGTAGTTCGGGTCGTCCTCGATATCCTTCAGGTTGTCCGGGTTGCCGGCATAGGTGAGCTTGTCGAGGTTGATAATGCGGAGGTCCGGGTACTTCTCCAGCATCATCCGTATAAAGTTGCTGCCGATGAAGCCGCAGCCGCCGGTGACGAGCAGGTTTTTCAAGGCATCACCCGTGCTTCAGGCCCGGCGCCAGGCCCCAGTCGTAGGGGATTTCCTTTGTGTCCGCAGGCAGGCGGTACTCGTCAGGCTCGGCGTAGTTATAGGTCTCGGTGGGGACGTTAACGATGATGGCCTCTTCGGTGCCGATGCATTTGAATCCGTGGTACACGAACGGCGGTATCTTCACCATGACCGGGTTCCGCTCCCCGATGATGAACTCGTTGACGATGCCTTTTGTCGGCGAGCCGTCACGGCTGTCGTACAGGGCGACCTTCATCATTCCCTTGATACAGGTGAAGTGGTCCCACTGCTTCTTGTGATAGTGCCACGCTTTCACCACGCCCGGATAGGCGGATGTCGCGTACACCTGGCCGAACTTCTGGAAAACGTCCCAGTCCGGCCGCATGATCTCCATGAGAAAGCCGCGCTCGTCGGCGTTGAGACGCTGCTGTTTTACATGTACTCCGTCGATTAGTGTCTGAGGCATAGAACCCACCTGTAACGCTACATAATGTCAAAACTTTAAACTTATATTTATTGTCATATGGGCGGATAAATAATCTGCTTTATGGTAATTCTAAAAATGACTAGCGATAATCTACTTTCTCTCACAATTATACAGATCAACGACTTGTGCCAGCGTCTTTTCACGGTTGATCTTCACGCGCATCTGATTTTATTATTCTTAACTTTCAGCGTGTGTCGCGGCACCTTGTATGCCCACTTCGTCACGATCACCATGCCATCATCATCCCCGATCACCCAGTCGACCGGCCGAAAGTCTGTCCATCGCAGATAACTTCAACATTGATCTCCCTGAAGCCCTTCGGTTCTCCTGTACTCGGCACAATAGCTTACGCGAACCCCGGGAACCTTCTCCGCCGGATCTCGTTCAAGCCCTTGGTCATAATCGAGAAAGCTATCGAATGTATTTATAGGATAAACCCTTACTAACTAAAAAATGGGGAGCAAAATGAAAAGTAAAACGATTATATTTTCGGTTGCCATAATAGCGGTAATTGTACTGGTATGCGGTTATATAGGTACCATGGAGATGTCTGCGACTCCCTCGCCTACGGTAACACCGTCCGCGCAAGTTGAACATCCTGATCCAGCACCAATCGTTACGTTAGCTCCGACAATTTTACCTACTCCCACTATTACACCAACTATCAGCCCTTCTGCGACTTTAACCTCGACACAAACTCCGCCACAATGCACCACAACGCCACCCACACCCGTTCCCACACCTTCACCTACCACGGCGCCAGCTCCGACAACTGCGCCAAGCCCTGTAGCGCCAACACCGGTAATAACTCCTGGCCCGGCGGACTATGTGTGGAACTTTGGCGATAATACTCCGAATGTCTTTGAAGAAAGCCCAACCCATCGATACGAAAAAATCGGGACATACGAGATTAGGTTGTGGCATGATGGCTGGTGTTACATAAGAAATAGTGTTTACGTGGCCGAAAATGGAACGGTCCTTAAAGTTCAATTTGAAAAAGAAAATATCTGGCTTACTGTGATATCTGGCCGAATTGGGAACTGCCACTAAAGGCTCCGAAAAAATTTATTATTTTCAATCACCTGGAAAGTGAAAATCCTGAAGCATATGTAAATTCACCGCATCATACTATAGTTGTTGAATTTTGGATATATATATGGATGAATTTAAACAATGAAAATTTATAATTGTATGTTAGACCCAAGCGGTATGTATATATAATAAATGCTATTGACGTTATTTATTAGGCAATAGTAGTTTAATTGGTTATGATGATCTAAATAAACGTATAATATTCCAAAATAAATAATAAGGGGGTATTTATATAGCGATCGTGAATGAAAAGCTATTTTCTAATCCATCGATCTTACTAAGAGAAGAGTTCGACGATTGGGCTCTGCTTTATGATCCCGGGTCTGGGTATGCATTTGGGATAAACCCGATAGGGGCATTCATCTGGAAGAGATTGGACGGCCAACATACTATTGATGACCTTGTTGCAGAGGTTAATGCGTCTTTTACGGATGTTCCGTCTGATGTCAGAGATCGGGTATTAAAATTTGTAGATACATTAATTACCAAAGGACTTGCTGGAACTAAGGCTTCTTAGAGCAGGCGTGGTATAAAATACAATTATTTTTAAATTTGAACAGACAAATTTAAAAAAATACTCAAAGCCGCAAGATAAATTATGCATACCAAAGAAAATATAGTAAACATTGTAGGAGATAATTATCCTCTAAAAACTGTTTATTTTTACCTGACGGAAGGCTGTAATTTAAGATGCTGTCATTGCTGGATAAAACCTAAGTACCAGACGGGTAGCCATATATACCCATATCTCCCCTTGGATCTCTTTCACTCGATTATTAAGCAAGCTATACCAATAGGCCTTGTATCGGTTAAGCTCACGGGCGGCGAACCGCTTCTTCACCCCAATATTGATAAAATTTTAGAATTTATTCGTTTGAAAAATGTTAAACTAGGTGTAGAAACCAATGCGGTCCTTTGTACCCCCGAGATTGCCCGGCTAATGGCATCATGCAGAAATCCATCGGTGTCAGTAAGCCTTGATGGCGCAATTAAAGAAACGCATGAATGGGTTAGGGGGGTGGAAGGCTGTTTTAATAATGCGATACAGGGCATTAAGAACCTGACAGACGCCGGGATAAAGCCGCACATTACCATGAGCATCATGAGACATAATAAAAACGAGATCGAGGATGTCGTCAGGCTTGCAGAATCGTTAGGGGCTTCATCGGTTAAATTTAACATTGTACAGCCCCTGGAAAGAGGGAAAGTAATGCATGAAAGGAACCAGGCTTTGACTATCGAAGAATACATTAACCTGGGAGAATGGGTAGAACTTACATTAGCTAAATCGACAAAAATAAAACTTATCTATAGCCATCCAGTCGCGTTCAAGCCCCTCGGCAAGATGTTGTGCCGGAACGGGGATGGATGCCACGTGTGTGGCATCAAGGGAACAATAGGCGTCCTGGCCGATGGATCATACTCATTATGTGGTATGGGGGAGAAAGTGCCAGAACTCGTACTCGGAAATGCGAGAGAGGGCCGTCTTGAAGACGTCTGGAAACACTCGCAGATCCTGGGTCAGGTCCGTGAAGGGATACCGGATAGTTTAGAAGGCATATGTGGAGAATGCATAGTCAAGAGACTATGTGGCGGCGGATGCGTCGCTCAAAACTATTATCGTAATAAAAACCTGTGGGCGCCTTACTGGTACTGTGATGAAGCGTTAAAGGCCGGACTCTTTCCAAAAAGCAGGCGATTCCAGTAAGATATATTAAGGAGTAATGCCTACTTTCAAATTAGTAATAAAATAAAGGGGGTAACTTATTTGGAGTATGAAGATCCAGTAATAATCGAGATGGATTCAGCCATCGGCGTGACTGCAATATGCACTTCTATGGGCGGAACTGAGCCACCCATACGACCACTTGTATAAGAGTGGTAGCCGATTTCTATTTTTTAATGTATGTTTCTGTTATTAATTATGGGTTTAAAAATTATATTTTATAATCACTTTTGTATTATAATCTAATCCATATAATAACGAACAGGACTCTATATTTTCAGTTTATCGAATAGTTATTTTGTCGATCTCTTAAGTTAACAACATACAATTTAATCAATTCAATTCGTAAAAAGTCAAATAAATTATATTATTCAAATAATTAAATGCTTCCTGCCATAGCCTTTAGTTAACAATATATAGTATAGTAATTACATAATTGTAAGCAGGGTAAAACCTCAATTTGGGGGGACTTTAAATGAAAGGTATAATTAAAATATTGATAATAAGCTTAGTGATTGCAATATTGCTTGTACCATTATTAACTGTACCGTCAATGGCGGCAAAACCGGTAAAAAAGAATGTGCCAGTCATTTCTGTACAGTCCGTGCAGGCTTCAATTGCTGGATCGCCTGAACAGCGGTTCGATTTAGTCGCAGGCGGCGGAAGCTTGAATGGTGCCATGGACGTTGGAGATGTATACATAACGAGCGATGGCACTAATATACATGTAAAATTCCAGATTACTGATTATAGGTTCTATCTGGCGACTACTCAGGTCAAAGTATCGATGGAAAGCCTGGCCGGTACAAGTTCTGCCCCAGGCCAGTTCCCTTATAAGTACCCGCATGGATATGTGAAGGAGTATGAATATGTTATTCCAATCCCGGCCGGCGCTAACAATGGCGATACAATTTACATCGCTGCGCATGCAGATGCAGTGATTCCAGGGGCCGAAGAGTACATAGCAGGTAACGTATTACCAAGCCGGGCCGAGTTAAGCGTATGGCGTTCTTCAGACCCGTATTATCCTGTATATTTACTGGCAGGGATTCATGAATGGGTTGGGAGTGGAAGTGTATTAGATGGAACATATAATCCTCCTTTATACTATGGTGCCTGGTGTATTGATGCAGACTCATTAATAAATACCTACCCGGCAAGATATTGGGCTAACGTTTACTCGAGCTATGACGTTGCGAATGTAGACCCTCTCGTCGAATACTATGAGAATATGGATCTGGTAAACTGGATCATCAACCAGCCTTCATTCGTCAACACGGATGCCACAGATAGCTCAGGTAGTTCTCTCGGGAAGTATACCTATGGTGATGTCCAGGTGGCAATCTGGATGTTACTCGATGATCAGCTCCCTGCTGACTTAAGAAGCGTACCGGGATACTCGATAGACAGAGCCAACAGAATTGTTGAACTTGCACAAGCTGGTGAGGGTTTCGTCCCTGTGGCAGGTCAAAAGCTCGCGGTCGTCCTTGATCCATACGACCCGGAGGGACAGCCATGCATTATCTGGTTAACTCTGCCAAAAGGCCAGGATGAAACCGCCTGGGGTGCAGAGGCGACATGGGACCCTGTAACTGGTAAATGCACATCATTGAACTACCCATTCAATGCTGGTAAAACCGGAAACTGGGCTACATTCATGGAGTATACCCTGTAAACACCGGTTTAAACCGGTGTTTTCTTTCTTTTTTATCACCAGCAAGGTTATTTAATACAGTTCCATATTCTTTCATAACATGAGAGAACACGACAGCGGGGAGTATTATTTACGCTTGTATAACGGCCACTGTTGGCGGCTTACTGCTCCTGGCGATGCTGCCCGCTGGTTAAAAAAAATGGCAAATATTATGCGTTTGGAGACGACCGGTCAGGTCGATTGCCACGGGCTATCTTTTATCGTGTGTGACCCGGACAATGCCGATTTCCGGGCATACATTCCCGGTGATCTCCCCAAAGAGAATTGGGCCGTTAGAAAATTGAGGCCTGTGCATTTACTGTATCATAACGAGGCCCCCGATATAGTCTGTTGTATCGGTACGAAACTAAGCCGGTTCAGGGAATACGAGAGCATGGCCTGTTCTCTGGCACCAATAGTCGAACGGGTGATCCAGACAGGAGGAGCGCCATTCCACTCGGGACTGATCGTGCGAGATGGTTATGGCGTTTTACTGATGGGGCACCCTAAAATCGGTAAATCTACCTGCTGCAGGCGCGTGCCCGCACCCTGGGAAGCCTGGTGCGACGATAATACACTGTTGATAGGCGATGACGATGGTAACTATCACGCGCACCCGTTGCCTACTTTCGGCGATTTTGTCAATGGCAACGTCGATACGACATGGGACGTGAAGGCCCATATTCCCGTAAAAGCCATTTTTTTGTTGGAGCAATCCGGAGCAGATAAGGCAATACCGATCAATAGAGCTCCGGCGGCCTTATCGATATATCATTCGGCGTTAAGGGGTTGTATGAACATCGTTCGTGAACCAGATTACCAGCCCCTCGCTGTTAACCGGGATATGATCTTTAAAAACATCTGCAGTATGGCACAAAAGACACCGGCTTTCAAGCTCCTTGTCTCTAAAGAGGGTAAGTTCTGGGAAGAGATAGAAAGAGTAATGCGAGGAATTTAAGACTGTATCATCAAGTAATTAAACGTTAAGTATTAATCTTTAATTGCTATTCTTCCGGATCTCTATCGATAAGGTAGTATAAGCGATAAGAAAAGGGGATGTACGACGGTTAATTTAAATATTCACGCGGTTCCAGACGGTGATATAGTTGGATAAAGACGATCACTTCAACGGGTATAACATAAAACTATCGAGCGGCCAATGCTGGCAACTTTTTGCATCTGGCGAAGCGCAGCCCTGGCTGGAAGATCTTGCCCGAATCATGGGGCTCGGGAAATCCCCGGGGAACTATTGCCAGAAGATAATTTTTACTCCCGATGATAACAGTGTTGAGCCCTTAATGCAAGAAGAATCACCTGCTATTAAATGGTCGTCTTTTTTTGAAGATGATAATTTTTCCTTACATAAAAACGATCGAACGGATGATATTTGGTGTAACATCGGACGTACTAAGAACAATAAAAATAATTATCTTAAAATGTTCTATTCCCTCAGCCCTATCTATATTAAGATAATTAAAAGCGGAGGATTCCCGTTCCATACCGCGCTTGTGGAGCGCAATGGAAAGGGCGCATTATTATCCGCGCCGGGCGGCACCGGTAAGTCTACCTGCTGCAGGCGAATACCCTCTCCATGGCGAGCCCTGTGCGATGATGAGGCACTCATATGCAGACTCGACGATGGGCATTACGAAGCTCATCCGTTCCCTACGTGGAGCGATTATATGATGGACCGCGAAAAGAAGACGTGGAACGTACAGGAACATGTCGAAGTCAAGGCCGTCTTTTTCCTCAAGCAATCCCCGCAAGAACGGATCGAGCCCATTGTATCCGGAAAAGCTGCACTGTTGATGTATGATGCTGCGATTGCGGCCTGTAATCGAATATTTTCTTACCTGGATAAAGAAGAACAGCTGAAAATATTTAAAAAGGTCTTTAACAATGCCTTAGAGATGTCAAAAAAGGTACCAGCGTATGAGCTTAAAGTTTCTATTGATGGCAAATTTTGGGAATTGATAGATGCGTTGCCGACGGAATAATCGAGTTACAAGGCCATGAGGTCATCAGCTGCGAACCATTGAGCGAAATAGCCAAGCGTTCATTTTTCTCTGCAACTGCTTGCTTCGGTAGGCGGTGCTTTGCAGGATAACCGGATTTTTTCCAGATATTCCTCGTCTATAAACAAGCGGTAAGGAGTTTTTATTATCCATCTGTCTGTAGACGGATGATATTGGCCAATGATCGTCCTGCCCATGATCAACTGTAGCTCAACTCCTTCCGGGCGTTTGAACGATAAAACCTCAGGCTTCATGATTTTTGGTAAACAGGCCTTGATAATGCCCGATAGAGAGAATGCCCTGTTTATACGATAGATAAGACGTTTGGCATAATATAAAATGAAATTTACTACAAACAGTGTCCATGCAATCAATTGGCCGACAATACCATTGTAAATATGTAGCCGTCGGCCTCCTCGTCGGGCATATCCGACTTTGCCAATCACGTCCCCGGGATTGACCGTCCAGGTATCAATAAATATACTATTATCGCCGCGCGTCATTATTCCTTGCGCGGTTATCGATGTCACCCTATGTATGACCTTTTGTGCGTTTTTCGGGGACGGAAAGACAATAATATCTCCGGGGCAGATATCTCGCGTGTTTGTTGAAATTGTGACGACATCGAGGGCCTGCAGGGTGGGGCTCATGCTATTGCCTACAACGACAATTGTCTTATCTTGAGGTGTATTTTCTATTGTATCAATCATAAATCACACATATTTCAATGACCACCATAATCTTCAGCAGGAGTAAGTGAGGATGTTAACTCTATGAATTCTTCAGGGAGCCCTATATAAGCTTTGTAACGTTTACCCATAGGTGAAGGTCCCGGTAGGTCTCATTTATGTTACCATCCCGGTATAACAGGAAGTCCAGCCTCAGGCCGGTGCCGGTCAGACTCGGCGTCAGGTTAATCGATTGTTCCCAGCGCTGTTCCGCCGCAAGCCTTACCACACTTCGGGGATACAATATTTCACTATTCGTACCATCGCCTAACTTTACCTCGACGTCATATGTAACGTTCGCATATTCGTGATTGACGATGCCCAGTGTAATCGGTTTCGTATCATTGAGGTAGAACTCCAGGGGGTAGTTTTCCGTCATGCCCGTCGGACCGAGCACATAAAACTCTGTGAATTTTTCACCCTGCTTTGGCACTGCCAGAACGAATACCGTCAACCCGACAGATAGTAATACGACCGCGATCAGTATCAGGTTCAGAGCGCGGTCCAGGCGACGAGCCGAGGCAGGCAATATCTCTTCGCCAATAGCCGTTCTAACGCTCTTTAAGCTAACCGAGAGCCTTTCGTCCTCCGGGAGATCGTGCCGGCGCTTGTTGGCAATAGCCACGCCGATGACCGTAAACAAGGACAGACAGATTGCAAGCGGATCCAGCCTTATGCCGAACGGGGTAAAGTTGAGCCCGAGGCCGATGAGGGAAGAAACTGCAATGCTGAGCCCCAGCGACAATGATGCGCGTTCCATCCGGCCCAGGTCGCGCTTGCCAGGGAACAGCGCGGCAATCAAGGCGTAGCCGGGAATGAAAAGGATCATCACGAGGCCGAGGGCCGACCTGACGGGAGTCTCGTTAAGGTATGGGAAGTAGATGAAAACCAGCATCACCAGTACAAATGCCCACGTCAACTTGAGGTCCAGGGCCATGTCCCGGAAGTATCGCCTGATGTCAACCTCAGGAGATTCTATTCGATCGATATTCGCATTTTTGGCCGCCATTTTCAATCCCCGAGCAGGTCGAAAAACGCATCTATGCGGTTACCCTGCACATTAATACTTTTAGCCCTGACCTTTTCCCCGGTCCCATCCGCGATGATACACCCCAATAAGCTGCATATTGGACAGCCTATCTGCTCGCAGATAGCCGGGTTATCCTTGCGCAATTCAGCGCACATGCCCGCGTTGGCGATCCGCTTTATGCTGACGTGCACCTGATCATTCCCGATGACTACTTTAACGCCTGAGGCCAACTCCAGGCCGTTTTCGAGGAGATCTTTGATCTCCGAGTCCAGGCCTTCGAACGTATAGAGCGCGCCGATCTTCCGGGAGTACCGATAAAGGCCTTGCCCGGGGGGATCGATGACAATCCCCTTTAAGCTCTTTCCCTCAACGTTGAAGATCAGGCTATTGCCAAGGGTAATCTTACCAATGTCTTCGTCACTGGCATTGATCGAAAGCGGGATGAACAGTTTCATAGCCCCGGCCTGGCTGGGCGGGAGGTATATGCCCTTCGCGTTCACCAGGAGCGACGATAGTATATGGTAAACGTCTTCGGTGCTCGCAATAGCCATCGCGTCGCAAACATCGCTGCGAATGTAGCGGGAAGGCGACAGGAAATAGAGAATAATCGCGATGGCGACCAGCGCAATGCCGGCCAGCAGCAGGAGCATCGACATATTGGTATTATCACGGGTGATGACCCAGGTGGCCAGCATAGCGACCCCTAAGAGGAAAATGCCTACAGCAGTCGGCTTGACACCCCATTTACTATAGCGCTCCAGCGTCTTTTTCAGCATGTCCCGCTGTACCTTCAACTGGGTTGAGCTATCGTTGTCTGCCGTAAAATCATCTCCTGATACCGACCTTTGGGCCGTATGATACGCTCGTATAAATGATCTCGTCTACCCGTTCGCCCGCGTACAGGTCGACGACCTTGACCTTGCTCATGCTCCCTATACGGGCGATATGCTTTTTAATTTCCCGATACTTTTCGTAGAACTTATCCACATCGATTTGCTCTTTATCCTCGTACCAGATGTGTGGCGTCAGGACAATCGAGGCGGTATGTCCATAATATTCGGCAATACGTATGCCGTTCATCAGGTTCGCTATGCCCATGGACAGGTTCGTGATGACGACGATCTGGCAGGGAGAGCCTGTCGATTGCGACACTTTCGTCACTGCCCGGACGAATCCATCGGACCGGGCATTCAGGACATGCTCCTTTAGCGTCTCCTCCATGATCGAGCCCAGGACCTCACAGCCCTCAGTATCGCGCAGTATGCGGCTGACGTTATCCGCATGATAAAGGGGCACAGGGATAAAACGGCTGTAATCGGTCTTCGCAACCGGCTTCGCGTTCGACAGGATGTTTTTCAGTGTCCCGAGATGTTCCCGCCCCATGCCCAGCGGCCGGAACGTGACGACATCAGCCCGGGAAAAGCCGATCAGCCCGTACATCGTGTTGTCCATCAGCAACTTATTGACCAGCTTCACGATCAGGCTGATAGCCGCGTCCAGCTCCGACATCTGGTCGCCGACGCCCATGGAGGCATCGAGGTCCAGCAGGAAGAACACTGGCAGCAGTCGTGTGTCCTCGTACTCTTTAACGATGAGCTTGCCGGTCCGGCTCGAGCGCGCCCAGTCGATGTTCTTGAGCTCGTCCCCGAGCACGTAGGGGCGGATGTTATAGAAGTCAGTGCCACCACGGGTGTCAGAAATTGCGTTTCTCAGGATATCCGTGTGCTTCCGTATCCGGGCGCGGGAGGGATTAATGAGGTTATGGGAGTGACCAAGGCCTGCCGTCACGTTAATTTTTTGTGTGACCCCGAAGCTGATGGATTTACGGAAAAGCCGCGATTCCAGGGTAACAATGAGCGGATTGATCGTCACCTCGCCCGTCGACAGGGGCTTGAACTCCATTTTAAGCAGATGTGACTGGCCGGGAGCGAACACGATTTCCGCGGGAGGAGCGCTCAGCACTTTCAGCGGACCGTCCACCTTCCTGGCGACCTTCGCCTTATACGTTATCCTGCCTTTGTAGTCGAGCCGCGTTGATACTGCGGCGTTCGAGACCATGTGCCATTCCATCCCGTGTGTATCGGTCTGGACCTTCGATTTTAGCCGGATGTCGAGCAGCGAGACCATCAGCTGGTAATAATCCAGGGCGGCGATTAGCAACATTGCCAGAAACGCCAGATAAAAAATAACGCCCGATGTGATGACGCCTGCAGCCAGCAGGGCGATTCCGACAATTACGATGGTCACGTCTTTTAAGGCCATTGGTGGACAGCTCAGGATGAGGAAGTTGGTACGTTCACGCTCGCCAGCAGCTCTTCAATGATCGACATAGTCGTCAGGTTCTCGTACTCATACTCGGGCTTGACGATCAGCCGGTGGTTCAGTACTTTTGGCGCCAGATACTTGATGTCGTCCGGTATGACGTAGTTCCGGCCTTCGATCGCCGCCAGCGCCTTCGAGGCCTTCAGGAGTGCGATCGACGCCCGGGGGCTGCCGCCCAGCAGGAGCTTTTCATGAGAACGCGATGCCATGATAAGGTCCCGGATGTATTCTTTGACCTTGACGTCGACGTAAACACGCTTCACAGTATCGAGCAGGCTTAGAACATCATCCTTGGTCAGCACCTTTTCGACCACATGCTCATGTTCCGCATCCTTCATCGTGATCATCTCCAGCTCCTCGCTGGACGATAGATACTCGACGTTCAGCTTGAACATGAAACGATCGATCTGGGCTTCCGGCAGCGGGAACGTGCCCACGATATCAATGGGATTTTGGGTCGTAATGACCATGAACGGCTGAGGCAACCCATAGGTCATGCCTTCGATCGTGACCTGCTTCTCTTCCATGGCCTCCAGCAGAGAGGACTGTGTCTTAGGCGAGGCCCGGTTCACCTCGTCCACGAGGAGCAGGTTGGTAAAGATCGGGCCTTTGCGGAGCGTGAAGCTCTGGTCCTTCTGGTTGAATATGAACGTGCCGGTAATATCGGACGGCAATAGGTCGGGTACGAACTGCACGCGCTTGAAATCGAGATCCAGCGTAGCCGTGAAAGCTTTGACGATGGACGTCTTCGCCAGCCCCGGGACACCGTCGAGGATAATATTACCCCCCGAGAACAGGGCGATCAACATGTCTCTGGCCAGGGCATCTTTGCCGACAATCACTTTCCTGATCTCGTCGAGCACGCGGTCGGACATAGCCTTGAAACGGGCTGTATCGGCACTTTCCGGGGTAAAATGATCGGATTCCATGGTATCCCCTACAATTTCTTTTCAAACTCGTTTAGCTCGTTCTCCTTTATTGGGAGCTTAGACTTCATATAGCTAATTATAGATTCCTTCTTATCCATATATACCTCCTCGTCCTTCGGCTGGGGCCGTAAAAGAGCGATGATACCGGCCCGTCGATAGAAGACATAGCCAAACATGAGAATAATGATTAGGCACACAACTTGTGCCGCCAGGTCATACCGGATGATCTCGAGGAGCCGGGCCAGCGGTGGCACCTCATGGCCATGAGTCATGTCAATATAGACAGCGTTGCTCTTCAGCAGCGCTGCGATGAACATGCGATTATCGCCCCTGATGATCATCCCGTTAGTGATGATATCGGCGTCGCTTATGACAGTCAATGTACCTTTCCCATAGGTCGCGCTGGCCATCAGTGGATACGCATTAAAAGGCTCGCTTGTCCAGATGAGACCATCAAAGTCGGTATCGATCCAGCCCTGGCGGGACGTTGTAGCCAGCACAATCGCGTCGCCAGAAACGTTGAGCGATACCGGGTGATTGAGTATAAGCGAGTTCACCCGGTATATCGAGCCCGGGCTCGTGAAGTTCTTTATTATCGGAAAATTTGGATTTATATGATAGCTGTCGTACTGGCATACCGGTAACTGATAAATTGAGATGGGGGAAGTAATGCTTTCGAGTAATGTGTTGGCGGTACCATAATCGTCCATAACGATGACATTACCGCCCTGTTCCATGTAGGCTTCGATAAGCAAAGACTCGTCAGTCGTGAAATTTTTTGTCGGATACACAATTAATAGCGCAGTGTCTTGATCCATGACCTCGAGGTCCGACAGATCATAAAGGTTATTAGTCTTATAAAACGAGGAAAATTGGCTAATACCGTTCCATAATATATTGGTAGTACTATGGCTCTCTTCGGAAAAATAGAGCCGGGAAGATATTAACACAATGACCAGTATAAGAAATAAAGTGATAAGCAATACATTGAGCTTCATGGCACCTACTCCTCCCCGGTCTGGGATGATACGCCCTTGTATATATCGCTCAAGCTTTCTATCGAGCGAACCATCTCATTCCTGTCGGGTTCCACGTTGCCATAGTTCACGATCTCGTATTCGCCGATGAACGCACGCAGGGGCCGGGAGATCGCCACGTATCTCGATGACACCATGCGACAAATTTCCCGGTGCGTCATCGAGTCCTTAACGTCGATGCCCCTGTACGCCGCAATTTTCTTGATGACCAGGAAAATATGCGATAGTGCATTTTTTATATCCCCCGACTCCACCAGCCGATTGATCGTTGCCATCTCAGCGTCTAAGTTCACTGCTTCAACCTTTGGCAACTGCTCAAGGACCGGAGTATTAATGATTCCGGCCTTCGAAACCCGTTTCTTCTTTAATGTGGCAGCCTGATTCCGTCTCATCCTCACAAGAATCAGGCGGTTCAGGCCGGTAAGCTTCAGGAATACGTATACGATGAAGGGGAGAACTATGATAATAATAAGCGCCAGGGCGATCACATTAAAGGGGATGACCAGGGTAGTTCCGGCGTAATGGGTAGAACCGGGTATAGAAATTTCGACCGGATGCAGCCCGAGGGAATCCCGCATCGTGATCTTTTTCATATAATTATAATGACCATCGGAGTCGGTCGTCACCTGAACTATGGTCTCGTTGGACATCTTAATAGATACTTGCTGCCCTGCCAATGGATTACCGTTACTGTTACGCACCGATCCGCGGACGTAAAAAACATCATTGACGAACAACACCGCCGACATGTTATTGGCCGTGATCACGGGCCCTGTCTCACCAAACGAGACCATAATTCTGCTGCTGGATGCACTGTTAAGCGATTTATTCTGCGCTGAAAAAGATGCGTAAAGCGAATGATTGCGATTTGTACCATCGAAGTAGTCAACGGGCACAACCCAGCCGACCCGATACATGCCATCGCTATCCGTCGTATTCGTTATTAACTGACGGTTACCATCGAAGATGCTGATGATCGCGTCCTTGACGGGCACACCACCCCTGGTCATCAGTTGGCCATAAAATTCGCTGCTATCTCCGCCTATCAGGCTATTATGGGAGGATGTGAACGTTAACAATGTATCTTGCGTCAGGACCGTCACCGGGTAAACGGAGGAACGAGAGCCCAAGAATATATCACCGCCAACCGTGTCCTGGGTATAAGTGGCACGGATATTACAAATACCACCCGGGGTCTGCGAGGTTACCGGATAGAGGTAGCGATATGACCCATCGTCCATCGTAGTCGCATTGCCCACGTTTTGATCATTAACGGTAAAAATAATCTTTCTATGTGGGACCGCATCACCCTCGATCGTCTGCAGCCGGCCCTTGATCTCTATCTGGTCTCCATAAGAAGCCGCATCGGGCTGTACATGCATGGTAATATAGGTATTTTTCTCGTCGACCAGCAGCTCCAGCCGGCTGCTGTTCACAGGCACCAGCCACCTGTCTTCCGGTCGGAACTCGGCGAGCACTTTCAGGCGATTAACAGTATCTTCCGGGACTACATAGAAAATGGTGCAAGCACCGTTAAAATCAAGGGGTTTCGTTGCTACTATCCGATCGTTGACGTACAGGTTGACGTTTTCACCCTCAACCGGGACGCTTCCATCCGTCTTCAACAAAATCGTAAAGTTGATCGTCTCCCCGTTACGGACGGCATATCTGTCGGCGGCCAGGCTGAGGCTCGTCCGGTCAAGCAGATCGTCCACGGCCTTTTCTTTTTCACTCAAATTTTTTAAATGTCTATCCATTAACGAGGAACTCATGTTGAGGTAACTCGTATTTAACTGGTTATCAAGCAATTGCGTGACGAGCATCGTGTTGTTCGAAAAAGAGCTACGTGCAATGCTGAGATTATGGTACGAATCCCGTAGCAGGAGCGCATAGGGAGTGGCACTCTTGATATCTTCCGCAGCGATGAAATATTCAAAATTTCGATAATTGTTCGCATAACTCTCCGAATCCTTTATCCATATCTCGAGGTCTTTTTGACAATCTGCCATTATCGGATTAAGGACATAATATTTGGAACTGGATAATTTCGCACCTGGTATAAGCTCCTTATAATTATCATAGGAATTTTTATAAATACCCAGTTGCGATTTTGATAAATTAAAATCAGAATCGTAACTACATTTAACTGTACTATAAGAGGTCTGAATCATTACGATAAGCTGTACCTGCAATTCAATCTCGGTTTTATAGGTAATGATAGGCTCAACGGTATCCGGATTCTCGTGGTTTATCGGCCGGGCTGCCTGGGCAAAGCAAGGGATTATCGTCAATTGTGATGCGTAAAGCAAAAGGATTATAACGATAAAAAAAATGTTTGATTTTAATTTTTGCCCGGACATTTTTTACACACCCATCAAATTTTATAGTATCCCGCTTCAAGCATCGGATCACAGAAATCTCGGTAAGATCAATTCTATCATCTTTTGAGCTGCGATTACTACAAATATTCCAATACCGACCGCTGTAAGTATCCACACTCGAGACTTCCACTTAGGCCTGACCGTATACGGCCCGGTGATGTCGAAAATGATCAAAAACCCTAACAGGCATAAGATGAAGAACATCGTCGGGTCCAGGTTTCCCAATAAAGCCATGGCTATCAGCGTAATAAATATCCATATACTAAATAGGATCACCAGGCCCTGAATTTTTGTCCACATATAAATTTGCCTTAAATTGTAGTGATGCGTTGATATATAGCTTTTCCGAGGATAACCATCTATTAAACAAGCTATATATTTATAACATCGATAGAAAAGAGGAGATGTCATCGTACACACAGGATATCCATGGCAAAGAACCACAAGAAAATAATGCCATTATTTTGAATTAATGACTATCAACATTATTACCAATGTTTTGCGTCGTATAGTAATCCGGGTCTTGAGGCAGTGGTGGCAGCAACGATTCATCAACAAACAACAGGAACGGTTTCTTGATAATCCATTTTTTAGAGAAAGGAGTGCATATACCGATCATACGCTTTCCCATTAACAGCCTCATTTCGATACCATTTGGCTTGCTAAAAGTCATGAGCCGGGGTTTCCATGGCCCCGGGATCCATATCCTGAATATGCCCGATTTACTCAAAAATCGATAAATAAAAACAAACGGCGGACTGATCGGGACGAAAATCCTTTCCCGGGTAAAGAGTTTACACAGAATTTTAATATGGTGAACAAGTCCGATTAACTCTCCTGCCACCCCATTCTTTACTTTAATCAGCTTTTGGTTACGCCGCGCAGATTCGACCTTACCAATGACATCAAAATCCTGTAAAACCCACGCATCGTTCTCCTTGCTATGATCGCCACGGGTGATTATTCCGTTTGAATTAATTGCTACTACCCGGTGCGCAACCTTTAAATTGCTAACTTTAGGCGAAATAAATACTATAATATCGCCACGCCGTACCTTCTGCCCGTTATAAGGCGTGACTGTGATGACGTCGAGGCTCCTCAGCGTCGGATACATGCTTTCACCGACGATGACCACAGGCAATTGTTTCTCATTTTCCATAGTCGAAACACTCGTATTTACACTAATGACCGATGGGATACACTGATCTATTTATCCGAAAGGGCCTTTTCCATCTCTTCCCAGAACCGACCCGTCAGCGTGGCCTGCAACGTATACGCGGGAACGCTTGCGGCAATATTACACGCATTATCCAGCAACTTTTTCCTGAAGGCTGCTGCCTCGGGCATGCTCATAAACAACCAGTACTTGCCCAACAACTGAATCGATGACTGATAAATCAATAAAGCCGCCTTTCCTTTACCGACCGGGAACGCCCGATCTTTCTCGCCCCGCTCCAGGAAAAATATAGCGTGAAGGGGTATCTGTTGCTGTACATTGCTCGCCTCCTTCATCCCCAGCTCGTAATAGTTTTTCCAGGTGGGCATCGGATGCATGATATAGCGATCGCCCACTTTTACGACCAGCGCCTCCTCGTCCGTCACTGCACGCCAGGGCTTTTCTATCCGGCGATAACAGGTCGATTTGCCCGTCCCCGATTCCGCGGCCAGCACAACGCCCTTTCCACCTAACTCCATCATAGCCGAGTGCATAATGATCCCACCGCGATCTATAACACGCTGGTAAATAGGATACAGTGTACCCACCATGTATTGAAAATCAAGATATTCCAGGTTCTCGATATGGAGCTTCTCTTTATCATAATCCATTAGCTCACAGACCATATCCGGTATATCGGGATGATGCCATATCCTGACCGGATCCTGTCTGACCATTAGCCATCCGTCACGGGGGTAATCTTTAAACCGCGAGTATGACCGGGAATCGTTGACAATGTCGCCTTCAGCACCAAAGCACCTCTTGGCGACGATGATTTTTGTCGAGCCATTACCGTTATCGGCTTTCAGGCCAAATATGGATACCAATCGCTTAACAATCGGCTCTGAAGCCTCATCTTCATGTATGATACACCATTGCTGGCCATCCGCAAGCGTTAAAGAGTATCCTTCCGGGCCAATGGTTTCGCTCATAATAAGGTCCCTAATCATTTTATTATGGTTAATATGTAATGGATTTCTTTACATATAAATTAATTGTTAATGCCATATTGAATATTCAATACAGAGAAAATTACTATACTTAAATAAACATAATTCAGGTTGATAAAGCTAAATAATAAGCAGAAATAAGAATACAGTTATAGAAAAATTAAAAAATTGTTTTTGAGATTATTTTACTTAAGCTGGAAATCGAAGTTCCCGCTGTATTTCGTTAAAGCCTGGCAACCAAAGGCACATGTTCCTGCGGTTGCACAGTAACCGGAAGAACAGTTGCTGTCAGCGGCCCTGATGCCTTCCGCACATTCACTAGTGTGAACGACTTCGTCCATCGCTATGAGTTTCGGCGCTTCATATTGCATTCATCATCATCTCCTATACGATATTCAATGCTTGCACATACCGCAGGAATTTTTTCCGTAATTCCTAAGATATATACCCCCCAATACAAGCAACATCACGGTCGGGAGAATCATTCCCCTCAAACGCATGTGACGAATGCCCATCATTATGGTACATATCCAAGACCCCATCGAATAGCCTCTTAAGAGACCATCAGACGAGATCTCGATTACTGTCCAAACGGTAATTATGCTTTAATAATTCCTTTTAGGTTAAATAATTATCGGGTAAAAAAATAGATACAATTTCCCTATGCCGTTTAACAATATATAAAGCGTTAGCATAGTAAATATTTATTAAATAATATAATGAAAAATTAAAAAACCGTGGGGACTTTTTAACCCGAACTTAACGTTGACCTATGCTATTAGTCGGGCCGCTGATCTGGACCGTTGCCTGGCAGCCAAACCTGCAGGTACCAGTATTAGCAACGTAGCCAGTTGCACAATAATAGTCCTTCCCCCAGTTCGCGTCATAACCATTTGTACAGTTGTGACAGGTGGCAACAGGGTCGGATACCTCGTCCATTGCTACCAGTTTCGGCGCTTCATATTGCATTCATCATCATCTCCTATACGATATTCAATGCTTGCACATACCGCAGGAATTTTTTGAGTAATTCCTAAGATAGTACCCCCCAATACAAGCAACATCACAGCCGAGACAATGATGCCCCAAACGCACGTGATGAACGCTCATCATTATGGTACATATCCAAGAACTCATCCAACAGCCTCTCGAGAGACCGCCAGACAAGATCTCGATTACTGTCCATACGGTAATTGATATAATAGTCTCTTTTATCAGGATAAATAATTAACGCGCAAAGTTGAGATGGATTTTCCATTTGCCGTTTATCAGTATAAAAAGCGAATGAATTAGTAATTATATAATTAATATAATATTAGAAAAAATTAAAAAGAAAAAGTACCTGGATCAGGCATTAAGATGTGAATGATTTGAGGAGCCTGCTCGCCGGGAACAAACCCTTTTTCATGGCCTCGTCACAATACCAGTAAGGCGCCCACAAGCTCTTACTCCGGTAGTAGTTCTGGGCGATGCACCCGCCGAAGCACGTCTTTTTATTGATACATTCGCCGCAGACGCCTTCGAGGCGATCTGGTAAGCCCTTACGCAACTCACAGAGGAACGACGCATTTTCCCAGGCATCCTTGAGGCTGACATTCGCCGCGTTACCACAGGTCAGCTCCGGAACATTTTCACCGATACCGCATAAAGCGTAAGTGCCGTCAGCGAGGACACCGATAATGCCGAGGATATTACATATCCCGCAACCATACGATCGACCTATCATATTGCCCAGGGAACGGAACGCGATCGGATGAGAATAATGCAGGGGAATACTCGACGATTTCGAGAGCGTGTGCTCTACCCAATGGCCTAGCTTAACGAAATCCTCAATGCCCATAGCTTCACCGGCCTCGTACAGCTGTTCGGCCCGTTCGGTGGGGACCACAACGTTGAACTTGACCGAGTTGGCACCGAGCGATTCTGCCAGCCGGACCATCGGTTCCATCTGGTCGCGGTTCTTCCGCATGACACTCATGATGATCTGGGGGCGAATTCCTACCGAGACAAGATTGCGAATGCCTGCCAGGGCATCTTCGAAACAGCCGTCTACCCCGCGCACCCATTCGTGGGTTTCCGCATCGACACCATCGAGGCTTATCGAGACATAAACGTTGCCACAGGCGGCAATAGCCCGGGCGACTTCCGGCGTGCACAGGACGCCATTCGTCTCAACACCTAACGATAGCCCCTCCTCGCGAATAAACGTGAGTATCTCAAGGATCCGGGGATGAAGCAAAGGTTCGCCGCCGGTCAATTTCACGTTAGAGAGGCCCAGCGGTTTCCCTTCCTTCACGATCTTTTTAAAGAGATCGACCGGTATATATGAGTTCGACACCGTGCTGGACTGGAACGCCGGGGCTATCCAGCAATGGCGGCAGCGGAGGTTGCAGTCTGCGGTGAGATAGAAGTATATCTGGTTTAAAGGATATTTCCTTTCTGCCTTTTCACATAAATCATCAGAAACCATATCATCACATCTTTTTATGTAGGAAGCTTTCCACCCTGCTGCAGGAACAGTCGCAAGCAGGCATCCATGCTCGGACTGTACATGTCACCTTGCACCGAATACGATAGCGCAGGACAGTTGCCCGTGCAATATTTCATATATTTGCAGTCCCGGCAAAACTCAAAGTCACTCAGGGGAATCGAACGCCGGGCTCTCATTCGCTTAAGCTCGGGATGGTTTTGCCACACTTCTTTCAGATCATCTTTGTTAATCCTGCCCAGCTCGATGTGACTGAGATAAGAGCAAGGTATAAGGACACCATCCGATCTTACCGCGAGATCTTTGAATATACAGCCACAGCCAATCAGGTAGCCTCCGGAGTGACTGCAAGCGGTCCCTTCTTTACTTGCCTTAACCATTTCCCGCCACATTCTGACTTCGGCCAGAGGCCCGGCCTGGGCGACGACACGCCCGGGATATTCGTTACTTAGCTTGAGGAGCGTCTCCATCGCGATCGTGCGGTCCTGGACACTCAGCTGAATCTGGTTGTTTTCCTGGCACGTCCCCAGGTATGAAGCCGCATTTGTGGAGAAAGACGGTATTTTAATATCATCTAACAAAAACCGGGCGATTTTTTCCAGGTCATTGACATTATTTTTATTTACAGTTACTCTAACAGTAGCCGGCACATTATTATTTATCAGACTTTTTAAGCCTCTGACCGCCTTCTGGAAACTGCCCTTCCCACGGCAGGCATCGTGACCCGCCGCATCAAAGCTGTCGATGGACACCTGGACATAAGAGCAGCGGCCCGTTGAAGCCAGATATGCTGCCATGTCATCGGTAATTAAAGTGCCATTACTCAATATGGAATATCTCATCCGGTTCTGGACGATGCCATCGATAATATCTTTAATATCTTTTCTTACGAAGACTTCTCCGCCCGTGAGGGTAAGGTCCATTACTGCACATTTGTTCAACTCGCCGAAGAACTGGAGCCATTCCTCTTTCGGGAGATCTGCCGTCTCGCCCGGGCTGGAAAAATGAGAACAATACAGGCATCTCAGATTGCAATTGCTGGTAATCTCGATAGTCAACGAACGGGGCGTTTTCATTACCGGCGGAACAGGCGCCATACTATACCTCAGATCCGGCTAAACCCTTCTTTTTGAGGTCTTGAACGAAACTTTCCACTTCACCCCTTGCCTGTTCGGGCAAGTCGTTACAGTTTTTACGCAACTCGTTAATGATATCTTCTATCGAATGCTTTCCATCCAGAAGTTTCCAGACGAAAACGCCCACTGGATTAATACCAAAAACCTGTCCGCTCCGGGGGTCATAAAGCAATGCCCAGTCGTCGAACTCTTCTCTCAGTACCACCGCAGGGTTTATGATCGGTTTCTCTAACATTTTATCAGATACCCCCTGCTATATTAAAGCTTAAAGTATAAATAGGTTATATTTGGTTATTAATTTGGATATTAATTGATATTTATACAACTTAAAGGCCAACTTATTAATAAATAATAAATATATAGTAAATTTTAATTTGTAATTATATTTTTAAAATTAGAGTTAAAATTTAAGTAGCAAGTTTATTAATTACTTAGAATAAATGAACGATAAACTTGAATATAAATCGTTACCTATTATTAACGCTGGCAATTCATTATCACATCCTATGCCTGACCATATCGAGGCTCCCTATGAGTAAAAAAAACTTTAAGCGATTATTCATCGATACCATCAAACCGATCAATCATTACTTTGATCTGGTGAAGGAATCCCTTAAACGTCCGGAGCCGAAAGAAAATAAGTTCAGAGCAAGGGACATTACCTTTTTCCTTCAGTTTTTCAAGCCAGTCTGGAAGATCGCGATCTTGAGCTTTGCTATGGCCATCCTGCTTTCTCTGATCAGGTCCGTCGTGCCCTTATGCTCAAAAATTTTTATCGACTTTGTCATTTTAAAGCAAGCCTATAACCAGGTATATTCAATACTATCCTTCGCGGGGATGCAGTCGTTTACCCCCACGGTGGTCAATATACTGCAGACGGTCGAATACGTCATCCTTATCATGATCGCCGTCGGCATCATTTACGCTTTTTTTGAGGCAATCAGGAATTATATAACGATGCGATACGAGCAACAGCTCACGTACAACCTGCAGCTCGGGCTGTTCGATCACGTCCTGAGGTTTCCTCTCTCGTACCTGAAAAGCAAGCAGACGGGCTACCTGGTATCGCGGATATCCAGCGACGTATACGTCCTGCAATACCTGATGTCCAGTATGATCACTGGAACGATCTCAAACTTTTTCTTCATGCTCTTCAGCGTCCTGATCCTGATGGCCCTCAACGTCAATATCGCCATTATCGTCGCCTGTACAGTCCCCGCTTATCTCGTCGTCAACTATTTCTTTTCCGGCCGGATCCGGGCGATCGGCTACATCGAGCAGGAGTCCTACGCCCAGGTCGGGAAGGACATGCAGGAGATCCTCTCCGGGGTCGAAGTGGTCAAGTCCCATACCACGGAAGACCGGGAAGTCGAGAAGGTCTCTAACAGGCTGAAGACCCTGATGAACACCCGTATCAAGTCCATGATAGTCTCGTCGGCCTCGCGATCGATGACCCGGGCCATCCAGTACGGCGTGCTGATCATCGTGCTATGGTTCGGGGCCCACGAGGTCGAGCGGGGCAACATGACGGTCGGAGACTATGTCGCCTTCCTCTCATACATGTTGATGCTGTCGGGCTCAGTCAGCAACCTTTTCAACACCTACCTGATGATGCAGCCCGTGCTGTCGTCGCTCGACCGCCTGATGGAGCTGTTCAAGACGGATCCCGAGTACGAAAGGGACGAGCAAAAGCGGAAAGGGCTCAAGCCCGAGAAGCTGGCCGGGGATATCAGATATCGCGACGTCACGTTCTCCTACGAGGTCAACAAGCCGGTGCTGAGCAACGTCAGCTTTGACATAAAATCCGGGGAGGCCGTCGCACTGGTCGGCCTGAGCGGAGCCGGAAAGACTACACTGGTCAATTTGCTGCTCAAGTTCTACACGCCGCAAAACGGCGCCATCTACCTGGACAGTAGCGACCTGAAGGACCTCAACACGACCTGGCTCCGGAAACAGATCGGCATCGTGTCGCAGGACATCTTCCTCTTCGACGACACGATCGAGAACAATATAAAATATGGCAGGCCTACCGCCCGCAAGGAAGAGGTGATCGAAGCCGCGAAGATCGCCCATATCCACGACGAGATCATGCAGCTCCCAGGCGGGTACGGCACCGTGGTCGGCGAGCGGGGCATCAAGCTCTCCACCGGCCAGCGGCAGCGCGTCTCGATCGCCCGGGCCTTCCTGAAAAACCCGCCGCTGCTCATCCTGGACGAGCCCACGTCCGCCCTCGACGTCGAGACGGAGAAACACCTGAAAGAATCGCTGAAGACGTTGATCAAGGGCACGACGACGATCATCATCTCGCACCATATGATGCTCACCGATATCGCGGACAAGATACTGGTGATCAGCGAAGGCGGGATCGCCTATATGGGCACCCATGAAGAGCTTAAAAAGAAAGAAGGACTGTATCAACGATTGATCGCAACACCTGAAGAATCGGGCTGAAAATGTATTCCGAATACATTTTCAAGTGGTCGCCGAGGAAAAAGAATACAATTGATTAGCGTATATAACATTACAAATCGGGCTAACGCTCATCGAATCATCCTGAAGTCGTGGTCGTGATGTATTGGGAAGACGTAATCTATTATGGAGGCCAACACTTTATTTTTGGGGGCTTGTGTTCCTTGCTGGCGGGCTATGCGGTGTGGCGGTTGATCTCGACCACCTCATCCCGTACGAATACCGGATCAGGCTCTACTGGCACTACTCCATCCGCACGATCGACTTTCTGGTTTTTAAATCGGGACGCCCTCTTCATCCTGTTATGCTCATTATATGCCTCGGTATTCTTGCACTTGCTGGAGGATGGATTATTGGGATGGTTTTAAGAAAAAGGCTAAAAAAATGATGATTTGAAAATTTACTAATAAATTTGTATATTATTGATTTTAGTTGTTTTATTTATGCGTTAACCAGTAAACCCAGTGCCGGAAATACGAAACGAGAAGTGGCCATCGTTTTAATTCGGGATATCGTTTTCTCATGAACTCTGAAGAAGGAAATGCATGCTTTAACATACGGCTAACGATGCTGCCATTTTTCCCGTCTCCGGATAATGCTAACCGGAATCCGCTTATCGGATTGCGCGTCTTCTGATAGGCGTAAAAATGAGTCTCCCTCTTCAAAGCCTTCGGCCACCTGGAGAAATCGTCGACATCTTCAGGTATCCGCAGATCGGTCCAGAGCCTGGCCATCTGAATTGACTTTTCCAGCGCGACCCTCGACAGGTTTTCCACGCTGAGCTTTTTTGCTAACTCCCAATCACGAGGCGACTCGAGGTGCTCGCAGAGCAGGGCAATGTCAAGAATCCATATAAGCCGGAGCCCTTTATCGTGCTGGTATATCAGATGCGAAGCGGCGAAGCATAGCGCATCGGCCGGGTGCATCGTCTTAAACGAGACGTCGGCCATTTTAACCGTGATGGCCCGTTCAAAGACCGGTTTCATGTCCGCCTGCTCGTTCATCATGCTGAACGGCTGATAGTTCCAGTGGAGCTCGATACAGGGCCCGCTGCGGGAATCGCCCGGGATGAACGCTTCCTGGTTGATCCTTTTTTCTTCCAGCGAGCAGGCAATCGTCTCCGAATACAAGTAGCCAAGGCCCTTTAATACCTCGCAGGACCGGGGCACGTCTTCCGGATAGACCAGCAGGTCAATATCACTATATGGCCTCACGCCAGGATTGTTGTATAAATATACGGCGAATGCAGGACCTTTTAGCAATAGTACATCGATGCCCTCCTTCTTAAAAGCCGACATGACGTTTTTCACGACCTTTTCGACCACGACCGATTTACTAGCGGTCTGGAGGTAATTTCTCCTCATACTACCCATAGCTTCAGGCGGAGGGAGCATCAAGGGAGTCGGCCGGGCTGTCAGCTGCTTATAGAAATACGGCAAAATCCCGTGAATATCGAGGAAATATAGCAGGTCCTTCCATTCATCGGCCGAGAGCGTCGGGAGCTTTACCGGCTCTTTTCTCAAGACCGAAAGAATAAACAGCAGCTTGTCACCGGTGATATCGACAGTATCGCTTGAAACGGCGCACAGCACATTATCGGCATGCAAAACATTTACATCATCAATTAACCTCAAATCCGAGGGATCGTGGTAATTGGAATTAACGGAGATTTCCATTTTGCATGCCACCCGGGCGCACTGAGTTACCGGAATAATCAGATTGCGCTACATCTATTTGTAATTAGTTATTGATATATTTTCATTGTTCTGTTTCCATTGTATAATATTATCAATTAGCCAATTGCCATTACAGGTGTCATTTATTTCTGCTTAATTACTATAGCTAATAACGTTAAATACTATAAACGATTTATATAAGGAAGCTATAAATAGCATCGCTAGCGACCTTCGGGATGAATTTATGGAAAATAAAAATGCTCAGCCGCTGTCGAAAGTGAAAATCGCGACAATAATAGCGTATTTGGCTATCATCCTGGCATTGGTTTTCCTTTACACTAACTCGCCTGTGACTGGCTACGAGTTATCGATCTATAGTTCTATCCCTTTATTCTGGGGGTCAATTTTTGTTGCTATATCAATAGCTACTATGTTATTAGTATACCAAGTTTATAAAAAGGATTATACCAATTTTTTTTATATATTATTTATCTTATTGTTATCTTTCTTTGTAATTTTAACACTACCTATCTCTAGAGAATATTTTTTATATGGAAGTAGCGATCTGATGGGCCATTATAATAGGATAATAGATATATTAAATTCAGGAAGCATTGGAGATAATTACTATCCAATAGTACATATCCTTGGGGCAGTAATATTATTATTTTGTAAGAGCGACAATCCCTCGATCGTTGTTCAAATTATACCACCAATATTTTCTATAATTTATGTTCTGTTTTCTTATTATCTAGCAAAAGTTGTTTTTAAGAAAGAGGATTACTCAGTAATGGCTGCAGTATTAAGTCTAATTCCCTTATATTCATATTATCATGTTGTATTGTATCCTCATGCAATAGCAATTTTATTGCTTCCATTAATATTCTACCTATATTTTAATTCAAAAAGTCCTAATTATAAAATTTTACTTACTATTATGTTAGTTTTACAGGCGTTTGTTCATGTCATTCCAACCTTGATAATTTTCGGATGTTTATGTGGTGCGGAAATAATAAAAATTATCATTAATAGAATCAAACCTAGCATAAAATTTAATATATCATTCAATTCTGCAGCAATATCTTTGATTGTTTTTTTTATATGGTGGTCTTCCTACTCTGTCTTTGGTGAGATGAGCAAAGCATATATTTGGCTTGTCGGAGAATCGGAAGCTATTCCCCGGGCCCATGAGGTTGCGAATGCAGTCAATCTTGGCCAGCAAAATTTTATTGAATTATTTTTAAAAATGTATGGGAACCAATTCGTATTAACGATTATCACACTTATATCAATTGCAGTAATGGTCGCATATTACCGTAAAAGAAAAGAAGACATTAGCTACGGCTTAGTTCTTTCGGCAATCCTGTTAATAAGCGCTTTAATATATATATTATATTTTTTAACTTCAGGAAAGGCTACGATAGGTAGGTTTTTTGGTGCCAATTATGGTGTTTGGGCTATGCCCGTAATTTCAACTTTTATATTCACAATAAAAGATAGAAATAAAATTAAATTATCTATTGTATCTATTGTTATTATTATTATATTGTTATTAAGTATGATGAATATTTATAGATCTGATTGGATCTACCAACCCAACTGGCATGTCACTAAACATGATATTTTTGCTAAAAATTGGCAAAGTATGCATAAATCTGGTTCTATTGTGGTAGGAATCATCGCTTCACCTTGGGGTAGAGTAATAACCCCATTAGATATACAATATGGTCCATATATACCTCCACACTTTGGTTATGATACAAATCACCAATTAGGGGATTTTTTATATGAAGACAGTTTAATCTATTATGGAGAAACAAGACAAAAATTGGTTAACAAAAACCAAATATTAAATAGTTCAACTTTGAATAATAATTGGGCTTTGCCAGGCTTTTATAATGAGGATTATATTAAGCTGGGAAATGATAGAAGTGTAAACTTCATATATACAAATGGTGAAGTTAGAATGTTACTTGTCAAGTCTATGAAAGAATCTTAAGGTGTCACGATTATGAAAATTGGATTTCTTGTAGACACGCTTTCAATAGAAAAAGGCACGGGAATTGCTAGGTACTCTAACAATTTAATCAGTAGGTTACAGAAATCTGGATTCGATGTTGATTGTATTTTTCCTAATCGTCCTGAAGATCCTGTAGCGGGTATGTTTGGCCATACGGTTAAGCTTCCATATAAAATATTTATAAACAGGTCTCACTATGATATCTTTCACGCCAATTCTCCGATCACTGGTATAGGATTGCCATTAACAAATAAACCAAAAATTATTACATATCATGATTTAGCATCAATTTTATACCAACCTGAAGCTAAACAACATGTAAGAACCCTAGCACCATATTTTTATAAAATAGGAAAATATTGTGATACAGTAATTAGCAACTCAACTCAAACAAAAGAAGAGCTGGTAAGATATTTAAATTTCCCTCAAGATAAAATCGTTGTAATTAACCTTGGAGTCGATGATAAATTTTTCCCAATTCAAAAAAATCAAAAAAATCATAAAAATGATTTTATTATAGGATATGTCGGTGCTATATCTCCAAGGAAGAGGGTAGATTATTTAATAAAAGTATTGAAAATATTTAAAAAACGTTATGAAAAATTAAATATAAGATTAGTGATTTGCGGAAAAAAAACATCATATCATGAACAGATAATTAAAATGGCGCGTGATTTAGATGTTATAAAATTTATAGAATTTAGGAGTTTTGTACCTGACGATTGTCTAAATGAGACATATAATTCGTTTGATGTCCTAATTATTCCAAGCGAATGGGAGGGATTTGGTATTCCAATCCTCGAAGCACAAAAATGTGGCATTCCAACAATAATAAGAGAAAATGTCCATATTCCTGCAGAGGTATCAGAATGTTGCCTAAAATGTAAAGATGAAAAAGAGATTGCAAATCAAGTTTACGAACTATTAACTGATAATGAAAAATATCATAACATTTCGAAAATGGGTATTGAATATAGTAATCGGTTCACTTGGGATAAAATGGTGAATGAAACAATAGACGTCTATAATAAAATTTTATAATATTTCTTTATAATATTCTATAACCTTGTCAGCCATCGTATTCATGGTATATCGTTCATATACCCAAGAGATACCTTTTTTCCCCATTTCTTCACGAATATTGGGATATATTAATAAATGAACAACTGCATTTGCAAAAGTTACTGGATCATTAGCAGGCACTAATAAACCAGTTTCATTATTTTTTACTACTTCAGGTATAGCACCTACATTAGTAGAAACAACAGGCAAGCCGAGAGACATTGCCTCTGCTAGTACTATGCCGAAACTTTCTCGTCGTGATGGCAACACAAAGAGATCCGAATCCAAATATTCATGTATTAAACTATCTCCTCGCTTAATACCCAAAAATTTTATGTGCTCCCGTAAATTTAACCTATCGATTAGCGGATAGTATAAATCAGGCTTACCTGGCCCTATCACTCTCAGTTCAACATTTAACTCCTTGGTAATAAGAGAAAGTGCATTTATTAGTATATCAAGGCCTTTTTGTTGATTTTTATCTCCATAACGTCCTACAAAAAGTAGCTTGTATTTGTTACTGAAAGAATAATCACTCTTTTTGGAATGGCTAAGATATAAATCGTCTACACCCGTATAGGTGACTTTTATCTTATGATCTGGGATTCCATAATTTTTACACATAGATTTTTTTGAATATTGAGAAAGAGAAAAAACCTGATTTGAGAATCTAGAGAGGATTATGTTAAATAACTCAACTGATGACCTTGGGGGGACATATGTTTCAGGAGAATGTATACTTAAAACGATTTTCAAACGGGGCTTTTTTATTTTTTTTATGATTAATCCGATTAATATCCCTTGTAGTTCATTCGCACTGTGTATATGGATAATATTATATTCATCTAAGTTAGTTTTTAAAAAAGCTTTCAACTGCTTGTATGTTATAGAATTACTATTAATTACATTGTATGGTTTCAATAAATTATCATATTCTGAGTCAATTGCCAGATAGTCTACATATATCCCCTGGTTGCGAAGTGATTTAAATAGGTTATAAGCAATTAATTGACCTCCACCAATAGCTATATGGGTTGGACCAAATCCGCCAATCATTAATATTTTAGATTTATCCATAATGCAGTAGTAGAATCATGCAGGATTCCTATATAGCGTTTAGCATGATTGAATAATATATATTGCAATGAATAATTATATTTTATTTTAGTTATTTATAATTTTGTTGGTAAACACTATTAAATAATTATTAAATCTTCGTTGCTGTGTTGATTATCGGCTGTTGCTTGGTTCTTTATAGCTTATGAGCCGGTTGTAGAAGTGCAGTTTCATGATGAGTTCGCGAAGCATTCCCTGCGAGCTTGTTGCTCTCAAAAATTCTCCGAAGATTCGTTTGAAAGATGAGAAAAAGCCTTCTACCGCCCACCTGATATCATATTAGTCTTTTTGCCCCTTTTTTAAAGCTGTTTCGGCGTATTGCTTTTGCATCTCGTTTTCTTGTCAAAGGTTGATCAGTGTCAGGCTTGGCGTTAATCCTCGGCCGTATCTTATGTATGATCCCCTTTTTTCCGAGTAGTTATAGTTTGACTTACTATCAAAACTACGATCACTAAGAGCCTTTTTAATGCGGCCAGGGCCGATCCTCGTGTCGATCTCTTTTAACAATGGTATGAACAGTTCACTGCCATGCGCATGCTCGTCGGTGATCTGGAAGGATAAGGTCTGTTGTCTTTTCATCGATGGTAACGTGGAGCTTGATCCAACAATGCCTCTTACTGCCATGTCAATCCTGGCTACATTCGCCACAATTAGAGACTTTGAATTAGCTTCCCCCATCTGCCAAAACAACCTTTTAATCATGACTTCCTGTCGAAGCTCAGGCTTTGATACGTATGAACAACGTTATACTCAGACACTTTGATGTTGCTGGCCTATAATGCTGTTTAAGGTTGCCCTGTATCTGTCTGTAAGGCATGCCCAGGACTAAGTGCTGCATCGACGCCCAGTAGACAAGCTCGTCCAAAAATTGGAAAGCCCCCGGTATTTTCCAACGTTCATATGGTCAATACTCGTCTTCAATATATCGAAGATACTATGTCAAGTAAAAACGCTCCCCGTTCGACAAGCTTCTGGTTACCCGCTTCAATCCTGGTTATCAACATACATTTTACCCCCCACCATTCAGATATCATCAAAAAACATCATTCGCATTTAAATATCTCAATTTTGTTTACAAACATCCGCACTACAAGCCATTATAAAATTCAGCACAGCATTGATCAATTAAAGCCTTGTATGTTCTAATTCGAGCGTAAGTTTTCCATTACATCCAGTGATTACCATATTGTTGAATCGATTATAATGTATGACTCGGCGTTTATTATTATAAATAATGATTTGTTTTTTTTAAAAATCAAATATTTCATGTGAAAAAAAATTAACATGTGGAGCAATTAATAATACAGTTATTTGCAAGATATCTATTCATTAAATACGTTTTAAGTAACCATTTTCAATACAATTATTACAAGACCTTATAATATTTTACTTAATGAACTAAGCTAGCTCTATTGTCTATATTGGCAATGCTATATATTATCACGGTTACTCGACGTGTCATTGTAGACTTTATGCTTTGAAAACAATTTTATTGAATCATCCATTTTTTGAAGGAAATAACCAATAATAAAAGCCAATGGTAATGCAATTACTAACATTAGTAAATCGGAATAATACCCATTAATCCCAAGTTTATTTAAGCTAACGATGAAGAATTCCCACCATACTATATGAAAAAGATAAGTGGAATAAGCGCCATAGGAAACTTGGTTAAATATTTGTATTTTTTTAGATTTTAATGCCGGTACTATTTGTTTTACAGACCAATAGGCAATTAAACAGATAGATACTAAGAATATATAATTAATTAATATGAATAATAATCCATTCAATACATTAACAATAGTTATTGTATGAACTGTTTCAGGAGTGCCACCGTTGAAAAATTTGAACATAATTAATAAGGACAAAAATAAAGATATTGATATAATTGGGATATATTTTTCATATCTACTATCGTAAAAGAGACTTATTTTTCTTACAATAATCCCTGTCATAAATATACCAAAGAATTCATACATTAAATTAAAATCTGCCCGGAAAATTGCATAAAGTATCATCATTAAAAATATTATAATAATGGTTAATATAACCAATATTTTAGTATTTTTTGATATATATAATATAATAGGGTACATTATATAAAATATAAGGATGACACTGATAAACCACATAATTGGCAAACCGGGCCTGAGTATCCCTTGTAGACCTAATAAATTAATAATAATGGTAGTAAAACTAAAGTTAGAATCGGGGGATATCCAGTAAAAATACTTGAGGTATCCAAAAACTATGACATAAGATAAAATAGCAAGCCAATATAGAGGGAAAATTCTGATAACTCTCTTTCTATAAAATTTAATAATATCACTAATGCCATCAAATTTAGAATTATTATGATACAGAACATAGCCAGATACAAAGAAAAATAATCCAAGACCAACGGTTCTTAGATAGGGCTCAAAATTGAAAATAAAATAATAAATAAAACTATTTTTATCTATAAGATAGTTGTATAGATGATGAAATAATATTATAACGATCGCGATCGCTCTTAATACATCAATCTCATGCAACCATATTTTTTGTTTCGATGATAAATCCGCCAATTTAGCACTTCTAATTAGTTGCCTATTATTCTATGTGAAAACGTACTTATATTAAATTTTTGTTCATCTATAAAGCAGAACATTGGATATGGCAGCAGTGATAGTAAATACCATTTAATTTTTAACTTTAAATTTGTTTTTGTTTTACAATTTTTTAAAATTATTCGGGCATCCCGCCCATTTCCATATTGAACATTCCTCGTTGCCCTCAAGATTTCTTTTTTAAAAATATATTCACTCAGGTGTTTGGCGAACTCTGGCGAAACAGATCCTGAGCCTAAGGCAGTTCGGGCTGTTATCACAAAAGGTTCTTCACGATCAATAACAGGCCTCATTTCACATAAACGATTCGTAGACTCTCGATGATAGATAGCACCCACTTTCCAACTGAAGGCAACTGGGTACTTCAACGCAATTTTTCCCCAGAGATCATGATCTTCTCCAAACGAGTATCCTCTGGGAAACCCCCCCGCTTCAAAAAATATTTTTTTAGGGACACCAACGGCTGAAGTAGAAATTGGAGTTGCCCCATACACAGAGGATTCGAAATAATTGGGGATAAGCCCTTCCCATGGTGGGCCGGGGATGCGCTGGTAATCATTCATTTTCATTTTTCCGTCAGGCATTGACATCATCAGAACCGTCGAGTATAAACCGGCCTCAGGAAATTTCTCCCGTAATGTACAAATCGTTCCAAGATGTATGGGTGTCCATTCGTCATCGGCATCAAGAAATGTTATTAACTCGGTTATAGCTTCATTAACGCCTCTGTTCCTCGCAGCTGATACACCCTGATTATCTTGCCTAACCAAACGTATGCGAGGGTCGTCAAACTCCTCGACAATTTTGACACCATTATCGGTCGAGCCATCATCCACAATTATTACTTCAAAATCCTGGAAAGACTGGGCTAAGACCGAGTCCAGTGTACGTTTGATATACGCGCCTTTGTTATATAGCGGAATAATAACAGAGACTTGTGGCATAATACCTGCTTCATTATATGTCAATTCGAGAAAATAATCATCGCTACATATTTAATTACTATGCATTCAGGCTGGCTCTAACTTAACGTTATCTACTAATCCAATATTCCAGAGGTTGTTACGACTCATGGCACTATACCATATTTTATATTTATCATCGACTTTAACAAACGAGGATTTGTATATTTTACCATTATCCCATCCGGATATTGATGGACTTAGTAATGGATCGGAAGAAGCGAGTGCCCAATTTAGCCCATCATTAGAGGATAGGAAAAACAGTTCATAAAGATCCTGCGGGGTGTTAGCGGTCATTAACATTTGATAGATGCCATCGATCTTTTTTATTTCCGAATGCCAGAGACGATAGCCTTCGATATAACATGTTACAGTACCATCTTCTATCCAGTGAATGGCATCATCAGATGTGAAATGTAACATTTTCCCGGTTTTCATGTCATGTCCCCAACATTCCCATGTAAACTCATTAAAGTGGAATGATGGTGATCGAATCCAGGGCAAATCAGTTAATATGGGCGTAGTCCAGGAATCCGGATGAGTCGATGTAATAAAATATATTCTATTAATTAAAGTACGTGAAAATCTACGTGATGGCCGATCATTATATCGATAAAATAGGTATAAAGTTGAGCCAGCAAATGCAATATTAGGGTCCGAATGAAAACCGACAGAAGGTTGGGGTACTATAGGGTCTGGCTGGTCCGCCCATTGATACCATTCAACACCGTCATCGGACCCTCGTAATGAAGGATTCTCGAAGTGATCATCGCCGTCTGGAAAGGGCGTATAAACCATAATATAACGATAGTCGTTCCAGAGGCTATCCACGCATATAACGCAAGGGTGTATGCATTGTCCACTACCGTCATAGGTCGAAATGTTGAGGTGATTAAAGGCATTGGACAGGCTGCCAGTTCTTTGTGTAATCGTTTGATCGACTGAAGCCATTTTATTGTTTTTATTTATATGACCCCGTTTAAGGTCGTTGATTTGCGATAGAATATTCTTTAAATAGCCTGACATTTTATCGAATCCAGATAATTCTAATCATTACACTAAAGACAATATAATCTATCCCTTTATTTTCCATTATGAAATGGGCAAGACTCCAGAAGCATGTCCAGGTCAATATCAATCTTATAGTTATGGAACGAGTTAAGGATTGTATCGATTGTAGTTTTATTTTTTATCAATAAAGGTTCTTCATCAGTTCTTCCTACAGATGCAAAATAATCCCAGAATTTAAAGTCATTGCCTCCTACACCTTCGGATAGTTTTATCCAAGTCGACGGAATTCCATAAGCATCAGCAGCGATTACCCCATGTAAAGAACTAGATGCAATATATTTACAACTACAAATCTGGTCAACAACATTGTTTATTGAACTCTCGATATCTATTATTTTTATCTCTGGATAGTTAACAGCATCGTTGATAAAATTGTTTCTTTTATCAACGTAGTGAGGTATGATCCCTAGTTTATGGGTGGATTTTATTTCTGGATTGTAGAATTTTGGGTACAGTAATGCCGGGTCACCATAAACCTCAGGGCAATTAATACCCTGATTTAATAAAAGACTGCGGGTTAAAGGACCTCTGACAGCGTTAATCTTTTTTGGCGTTGCCGAAAGCTTGCTTGATTCGGAAATAAAGCCTGGTCCCCATACAATAGTGTTTTTTATTAATCGGTTAGATGCGCCGATAATATCTAATATACTACCAATTACAGCATAAACTGGTCGTTGACGCAAATTAAAAGAACTTTCATTCATCAATATTGGCTCTTTTCCTGACAATAGCCGGATAATTATTGGATTAAGCGCATCGCCCCAGTTTTTATTACTTTCCCACCAGAAAGCACAGATAGTATTGGAATCATCACTAAATGTAGCCTTTATACTATTAATTATTTGACTCCTGACATACCGGGTTTGAACCATGATTTAACCTATTTTAGGAATCTGTTCTTTTGCTTTTGTAAGAATAATAGCCATGGATACGGTAATTTAGCTAGTATTAACCATTGCATCTTTAGTCGGTAAAATCGTTTTGTTTTACATTGGCGTAATATTGCCTCTGCAGTTTTACCATTTCCAGAAAGCACGTTTCTTATAGCTCTCCTGATTTCTCTTCCATAAATATACTCATTGAGGGGCTCGATGAATTCTGGTGAAACCTCACCTCTGTTCAAAGCACTACGGGCAGTCTTAACAAATGGCTCTTCGTAGTCTATCGGGCACCCTCTATAAGAAATATTATTTATAGCGTCCAGATGGTATATAGCCCCTAACTGCCAGCTAAAGGCAACTGGATGTTTTAACGCAATTCTCCCGAATAAATCAAGGTCTTCCGCCCACCAGTATCCCTGAGGAAACCCTCCGGCTTCAACAATCACTCTTTTAGGCATGCATACGCTAGAACAATTTACTGGGGTATATCCAATAGTTGATGATCTAAAATAGTTCGGGATTATCCCTTCCCAGGGTGGTTCGGGCATACATCTATATTTATTCAAATGTAGCTTACCATCGGATGTTAATATTCTAAAGGCTGTTGAATACATGCCTGCTTCAGGATGTTTTTCTCTTAGTCTCTGAATAGTTTCTAAATGAATAGGCGTCCACTCATCATCGGCATCTAGAAATGCAATAAACTCAGTAGCTGCTTCGTGGACTCCTTTATTTCTAGCCGCTGAGACTCCCTGATTCTCTTGCGCAATCAAACGTATCCGGGGATCACCGAATCTCCTGACAACCTCTACACCATTATCGGTTGAACCATCATCCACAACCACCACTTCAAAGTCCTGAAATGATTGGGTGAGTACTGAGTTAATTGCTCGTGCAATATAGGAACCTTTGTTATAGAGCGGGATAACGACAGAGAGAGCCGGCACCTTAACACTCCCCAATAATTTGTTTCAGCATCATTCCGGCGTTCATTGCTTTTCTCTGAACCATCGGGATCCGTTCCTCAAGTTCTTTTTTAATTGATGTATGCTGGTTCAGCATTGAAGTAACCAAGCTATATATTCCATTAACATTTATGTCTTTAGGATCTAGACAATAGTCAGCATGGTTAAAAATATCTCTATTAATTCCTTGAGCTTTAATGCTATAGGCAAAACTCAAAGTGGGAACACACGATGATAAAGCAGCTATAGTTGAGTGAGTCCTGGCACCGGCAAAGATCGTCATCCTGCTAATAATCCATTTAGTCTCGGCCGCATTAAATATTGGTGGGATTAATACAATATTCTTATTTTCATGAATTAGGGATAAAACCTTTTTCATAAAGATGTAGTCATTATTGTTTGTCCCTGTTTCAGTTACGTGTGGAATCAAATAAACAGGGATTTCGGTTTTTAATGCTATAGTTTGTATAATTTGTGATGAAAGTTTAATCCATTGCTCTTGATCTCCAGAAGTGATGTATTTTGCCATGAGTGGACTAAGATTAATGCCGATTGCGTCTTTATTCATAGGAACTAAATCATCGATGCCATTGGGCTTTACCGGATCTAAAAGGAACGCAGGATCTGCAGAACTGTGAATATTTTTTTTGACACCAATATTATTGAGATAACTAATAGTGATCGATTCTCTTGCAAAGATTCCCGTTACTTTTCGTAAATGGTCACTCATATACTGCTCGTAACGAGGCATCGCTGTGAATGGACCAACCGATACCCCCCACAGGATAATTGGTTTACTTCGCTTATTGACAAAATCATCGAGGTCCGTGAAACGTTTTGGAACTCCATAATCAAGGGAATAATTATCTCCACCAATTGAAAGAACAGCATTTGAATCTGATAAATAAGGTAACATATCGTGATATCCCCACGAGGTAGGGATTCCGCTATATAAACGATGCAAAATTCCTGACCAAATCATTGGATTCCAAATATTTTTTATTGCTATTCTTTTGTCTAACCTATGATAAGCTATGTGAGTAATTGCATCATCTGTCTCCCATAAGCACTGTTCATTAAATTGCTGTTCGGATATGAAATGACTAAGACAGATAAATTTTGGGTTTTTAAAATGTCCCCGCAAAGTTTTTACTGTACCGCGGACTATTGCCTCACAGCCCCTGTTCTCATATGGACCATTTCCAGCAAGAATGAATAAAGGATTTTTTTCAATTATAGCGTGACCCCCCAGTTTTTTTCCTGATCATTCGAAGGATTAGAGCGATATTTCTTGAGATACATTCACAATTTTTTTTCTGTCTCAAATATGGTTGTAATCCTTCAGTGAATTGTTCCATGCTAGTATCTGCTGTATTCCACAGATTTCTGCTCAAGACTTGCATTCGCTCCATCAAAGCAATTTCTCGTCGTAGCAATGGATTTTTTAATTTTACTGGTACCACACGTTTTCGTAGAGTTTTCCTTTTCAACCGTCGATCTTGGTAAAGCCTATGTGCCAAAAATCGACGTTTATTTTCAATGACACTTCTCTGACTCTGTATTATCTTTTCAATAGGGATAGAATTTAAGGATATACTATGTGAGCCAACGCCAGTATTTATCAGATTCGCTATTAAGGGTGAACGTACTAATACAAGACTCGTCCCTTTACTATCATGAGAATATTCCATTAGCCATGCATCCATACAAACAATATCTGCACATTCAGCAAACACATCATCACAATAATTACATGCTTTAGGCGTAAACCAACGATTTAACCATACATTCGATACACCGTCTTTCCAAAAAATTTTTTTCTCCTCGTAATTATCATCAGTGAAAGTAAAATTAAAATTACTTGCAGGTTGATCTGGGCTTTTTTCTCTATAGCGCACAGACATTATTTTACCATTAACACCAGCTAGGGTAGCTATGTAATCTGTAAAATACTTATTTTTCATTTGTCCACAGACTAGACCAATTGTTATTATTATTCGTTCATTCAATTTTTTATTTTTTAATTGTGCAAGTCTGATAGCTTTAACAAAGCATGGTAGACCAACAATTGCATACTTTCCTGGCGTACTTAGTACAAATCTAATAACGTCCGACATCTCAACTGGATAGTAGACTGACCCTGCACCCATACGGGGTTTTTCTGGAGTATTAATAATTGAAAATGTGAAGAGCTTTTCTGGATCATCGTTTGGAGTAACACAAATCGCAAAATCTATGATTTTTTCTTCGAGTAATTTCTCTAAAAGCCAAGTTACTATCCCACCAGATGAACCTATTGAGCGGTGAATGTCGTCTGCATATCCTGCATAGGTAGATAGATAGTATCCAGTTTCATCACAGTGCAACATCTCTGGAACTGATCCATAGAAATTTTTTCCAATAATACTCTCGTCAAAATCCGAATCGATGAATGGGCAGACTTTTAGACATATTCCACATTCTCTGTTACAGGGATCGGTCTCTACCGGTGTGTACTCGCCATTAGGATTCCACTTCATCACGATGTTTTTTGTGGGACAAAGGGCCGCACATATACCGCACCCAATACAGAGTTCCTTTTTTACAACCTCTGTGATGACCGTAGACTTTATATGATTACCCTCCTGAGACGCTCTGGCACATAGGTACTAAATAGTCCACGCTCAAACATAGATAAGCTAAATTTCCATATAAAAATCAAGTATACAATCCCCAAGATACTCCCTATTAATAATAGTGCCATAAAAGAGGTAATTGGGACAAAGATACCAATTAAGTAACATAACATAGCTAGAACAATGGTAACAATTATTCCAGGTAAAACTGGTTCTATAAAGGTTAATGCATTAATACCCATTACCTTAGAAGCATACCATGGCGTAAAAATGGCGTTTTTCAGTGTGAGTACGATCGCTCCTGCAGCGGCTACTCCATAGAAGCCCCATCCAGCAACAAGAGGAAGCGAAATCGCAAGAACAACATTTAGACCTCCCATCAAGAATGTCACCATCCCTGGTAACCGGATTTTATTATAAGCAACGTTAATTGAGAAAAGAGGGATTACAGCAAGATTAATTGTAAGGTGTAATGTCATAAGAATAACTAGAGGAGCAAGGGAGACATACTGACTTCCTACCCATACCGTCAGGATTTGAGGGGCAAACCCACACAAGAGCCCGATTGGAAAAGCTATTAAAAGCCCAACTAATTTTACAGCGCTTTTCATCATTTTAATTAGTGAATTAACCTGACCTTTAGCGTAATAAGTAAAGGTCATTGGGGTAAGCACCCCTGAAATTGTATTAACTACACTTCGTAAGAGTACTGCTACCTGGAGAGCAACTGCATATTGTCCAGTAGGTGTAGCTCCAAATAACAAATTCACAACTACAAGATCAATCTGTAGGAATAGAACAGTACCAATGTTATTTACCAACGACCACCAACTCATAGTACTGAGGTCCTTTAGTCGAGACTTATCAATTGAATGAATTGAAATTTTAAGGTGAGGACACACTCTCTTTGATAAAATCAAGGCCACAAATGAAGCAGAAATTGCACCAACCATTATCGCTATTCCTACAAAAGCAAGGCTAGGGCCATAAAGTTTGAACAATAGAATGATTAACCCTGTCTGTACAAGGATGCTTATAATATTGACGATGTTTTGATAGTCAAGCCGGTTATAAGCAAATAGTTGTACTGTAAAATTACCATACCATGAGCGAATCATGAATGCTGCAAAAACGCCAAGAAAGAGCAGAATGGCATCGTTCTCCTGTCCGACGGGGATGTTAAAGATTCTTGGGATAAAATAAGAAATTATTATCGTCACCGGTGTCATTAAAAGAATGACAGCAGAAAGCCCAAATACCGCAGTGTTAAATGTTCGGTTTGCCGCTACGTAATCTTCCTTATGGAGATCCACCGTTAGGTATCGGGAGACAGCAGAGTTTATTGATCCGATAACATAACCAACATAGCCCGTAATTGACGTAGCAAGAGGAATAATACCATAAGCAGCAATGCCTAGAGTTGAGATAAAATAAGGCACAAGGAGTATTCCAATAATCATATTAATAATAAAATAAGCTGCATTTGCTATGAAATTTTTAGGAAATTGAGCAATGAATGCCTTATTTGTCTCGGATTCAGCATAAGATGGCATTACTTACCCTCAAAAGGTGTTATTATAATTCCACTACCCCTTACTATGTTTTTGATATAGACGTCACGCTATATTTTAATTGTGTTGAACTATGGTTATATGAGTTTAGTCTAGTTATGGGTATATTTATCTTTGCTAAGTTCAATTTATATTAAAAATAATAAATCTAATTCTTATTATAACAATAATATGTGAAAGCTATGCCTATATATCTATTTTATAAAAGTACAAGAGGAAATATTTTAAATAATTAAGGTTTAATCTGCTGTGATAGTTCATGTTTGAGAATCTTCGAGTAGATTTACCTCGGTACCATAGAGGTCTATTGGAACAAGGAATATGGCCCGTCATTGTGTTTAGATATGGTATGTGGATATACGATAATATAAAATTCAAACCGCTAAGAAATTTATTATTATTATCATATTATATAATAAGGGTTCCTGTAGAAATTGCTACTGGTGTACAAATTGGACTTGGAGCAAGAATCGGTCCAGGGATATGTGTTCACCACTGTGGAGATGTTATTATTGGACACCGTTGTGTTATTGGAAAATATTTTACTATTAACAATGGTGTGACCTTAATATCTAAGGGCCCCAAAGATAAATGGAGTTTTCCTACGATTGGCGATCGTGTATATGTGGCATCTGGTGCTAAAATTATGGGCGGTGTTAAAATAGGAAATAACGTTGTAATAGGCGCTAATGCTGTAGTAGTCAAGGATACACCATCTAATGTAATAGTTGGAGGTATACCTGCTCAAGTCATAGGTTCGTCTGAGTCATGGACAAATGTTTTTGGGCCTAAAAATTAAATATAAAATAACTTGCGAGATAGTACAATATATAAAAGTGAAATGATTAAAAATATTACTATTATTGTAAAAAGATAGAACCATTGCGGTTAGATTGTATTAGATTTCCATCAAGTATATCTAATATTGTAGGCGCCGTATCAACAATGCTTAGTTCTTTCTTCACAATATCCTTTTTAATATTACGCATTAACAAAACGGCATCTTCTCCATGACCGCCTGAAGCGACCTTATGGTCATAGGATTTACCGTAAAGTTGTGAATGAACATCCCAGCCAACTCCGTAATCCTTTCTCATCTCAAAGACGATGTCCGGGTAAATGATATCTGTATAAGTTCCCGGGAGCTCATCCCTGCGTTTTATCCATTCGATTAATGGCAACCCATCGGCAGTCTTGATATCTAAAAGTGATTTCATGACCTCGCTTACTATACGATCATATTCTTGACTGGAGAGCGAAGATCGGTTGATCTCAATTCCGCCATGGGGGTATGACTTAATGCCTGCGAAGTGTGACGCATAAGCAATACTTTTACTTTTGTCGATGGAACCAGCCGAGGAGTAAATCGACTTGCTGGCTTTCGTGGCGCTTTTACTTTTCACGACCAGCTTGATCAGCAGTGGTTCAATGTTCAGCGTGGTGGCAACATCGAGGAGAACGCCCTTGATTACGTTTATCACCCTTTTATCGTTGCCTTTTGTTGTCAGGTAATTGTTCTGCCTCAAATATTCATTAATATTAAAGGTTTTAACAGGTCTGGATCTATGACCGTGATCGCTCAGTACGATCATTTGCATTTCCGGATCGATCGCAATAAATTCGCCGATAGTATAGTCGAGATATTTGTAATAATCAAGTATAACGGGCCTAAGCCCATCTTTATTACCAAACATGGGGTCCTTTTCGTCGAAGTACCTCCATAGCCTGTGCTGAATAATATCTAACAATGAAAAGTAAATGAAGAACAGGTCCCACTTTTCGTTCTTGTACAGTTTGAGCCCGACTTGTTTCTCCACATCCAGGGCCGATTTCCCGAGCTCCGCCCACTTCACCAGGTTCTTTTCGCCTGGGAAGCCGCCCCACAAGCTGGCGAATTTGTCTGGTATTGAGTACTGGTCCTTTAAACTCTTAGGGTATGTGTCGACATCAATTTCCGTCGAGAGCCAGTCCACCCTCCTGTCAAAGGGAGATTTGCTGACCATGAATCCATTGATCTCCCAGGGGGGATAGATGAATGTTGGATAAACTACTCCGCATCTGTAGCCCGCCTGCCCTGCATAGTCCCAGAAGGTCTTACCCTTAATCATCGTGGTCTTGACCTTATTCAGGTCGCTGAGATGCGGGTCGAAGACGTCGTAGACGTAGAAAATGCCATGGTTTTCCGGGTTTAAGCCCGTGTAGATGCTGGCCCATGCCGGGATCGTGTCCACGGGAAAGATGGATTTTGACTTGAGCGTGGGACTGCCTTTCATCAACATGTCGAAGACAGGCAGCTGGTCCCGGTACTGCATTAGAACGTAAGGGTCCAGGGAATCGATGCCTATGATGGCCAGCTTATTCTTCATGAGCACCTTCTAATAAAGCTAAGGCTTTATTTAAAATGTCTCGCTTGACAATTTCCAGCTCCCGGGTGTTATCGATCCTGATCGCTTTTCCGGGGTTCAACGAGTCAATAATCTTGTACAGATCCTGGTAGTTCGAATAAGTCGCCCTGGCCGCATCTATCGATAGAATCTCATGTCTCTTCCGCTCAAATGTAACTTCCGGGGGGACATCGATTAATAAGATAATATCAGGCTTGGGCAGCAGGAAATGATAAATCCGGAATAAAACGTCTCTTCGACGCGCAGACATATTGAACTCTTTGTATAAGGAAAAGATGACATCGTACATATACCGGTCCAGGATCTGTACCCTGCTTTTTGTCGTCATCCGGGGCAGCCATAGTTTAGTGATGCCGAATAAGAGATAATCGAAAAGGACGATTCGCTGGTAGATACTCCATTTTATGGTTTTGGTAACCGACTTCTTCTTATCGCCGGCTTTTTGCTCGTAGGCGGGGCCGGCCTTGCTGTGCCGGGGGCGGATAAGCTTTCTGATGAATGTATTTTCACCTTCCAGCCACCAGGTGTAGGTAACGTTATATTGCCTGCTCTTTAGCTCATCACGCAAGTAGCCGGATAGCGTACTTTTTCCGGACCCGTCGATGCCAAAAAAGCATATTAGCCGTGTTTTACTCACTTCGACACCCGTCTACCATTGAGTAGTTCTTCATATATCATAACCATTTTTTTGGTGATTTCTTCAGATGAGTAACTAGCTATGAGGTCTCTCGTTCTAACATTAACACCGTTGTTTTTAATAGCATCAATAAACCGGTAGTAGTCCTCATCGCCATTTACGAAGAAGAGGCCGTCCCGTTGAGCGAACATTTCCGGTAATGATCCGAATTTTGTCGTGATAACCGGTAGATTACAGGCCATCGCTTCTAGAACCGATAAAGGCGTTTCAATGCATGCTGTTTTTTCAACTGTAGGGAACAGGTAGCAGTCCGATAGTGAGTATATCTCTTCGATATTTGAGAAATGTTTAATCCATACCTGACATCCCGATTGATTGAGGCTATTGATGATTCCCTCGTCTGAATGGTCGTTCTCTCTCCCAATGATGAGACAAATGTTGCCCGGGTCTTTTTGCAGGTCCTTAAAGATGCCCAGGTTTCGTCCCTCTTTGATAGACGCAAGGTGTAGTATGACGAATTTGTCTGCCGGGAGCCCATATTTTATTCGCAGCTCTCTTTTCTTTTGATCGTCGACAGGCTGAAATTTGTTTATGTCAACACCGTTTGTCAGGAAGCCGGTTTTATATCCGAACGATTGAAATAGTCTTTCACTATCCTTTGATTGCACCAGGACCATTCCGGGCCTGGCGAATTTATAAATTGCCCGTTGAGGGACTGCGGGTTGAACGGCAGAAATGATTGTTTTAGACCCGGGAGAGAGCAAAGACATCAGTTTGGCGGTGATAATTCCTTTACCGGTCGGCGATAGGACAAAGTGAATGATATCCGGCCTTTTAAGAAATATCTCTTTTAACGTACTGAACGAAGACATGTTTAAAGTAGAGACATCGAGAGATGTCTTTTCAAGTTCTCTGGCGAGCGATTTTCCGACATTTCTCACGCCTTCGTCACGCGTGTCAGCAAAATGCCCGATGAGACATACCTTCAACGTTCAATCCCTCGTGTTTGTTGTTTTGAAGAGCTCATACCGGCAATTAAACCGCTAACTTTACCAAAAAATACTGCGGCTAAAATAAACGGTATATATAACAAATGTATTAACGCCATTCTTCTTATGAGTGTTAGCATGTATTTTATAAGGTGAGGAATAAAGTAGGAAAAAATACTTTTGCCGTAAGGGTTGAAAGTTGTATTGACAATATTAGCTTCTGCAGCCCCTTTTGAATAGATGAAATATTGCTTATACACCCCTTTGAGATTCGATCTGGGCCTCCAATAGACAACAGCGTCAGGGATGAAAACGTCTTTGTAGCTTTTTTCTCTAAACTTCGTCACGAACAGATTATCTTCGCCCGAGTAAAGCCATTCGGGAAAGCCCCCGACCGTTTCCCAACATTTTTTCTTGAAAGCCATCGATTTGACCGACGGAGCCATTTTCTCATGATCAACGTTTTCCAGGCGAGGAAAGAGTAGATCGCCCACCACCTCCTCGAATTTGGACCGGGGGCCGGGCAAATAGAATCCGACAGAATAGTCGACTGTCGGGTCTTTTTCGAATGGCTCGATAAGCTTTTTAAGCCATTTCTTATCGGCAATACATCCTCCATCAATTGAAGCTATTATGTCATACTTAGCGTTTTGTATGGCGATGTTCCGCCCCTGAGAAATGTTCACACCACCCTTTGTGATCAAGCGAATCGAGGGATTTTTTTTAGCGTATGATTCAATGATACGGGTCGTGTCGTCGCTGGATCCGCCATCGACTATTACGATCTCATCAGGAGCGCGTTCGCCTCCGAGGAGCGTATCAATTAGCGCTGATATAGATTTTGCCTCATTTCTGACAGTGCAAATAACTGATACGTTCACGATAAAGCCACCACTATTAATACGTTATTCGCTTGCTGTAAGTAGAACCTTCTCCATTCGTTCGGAGAGCTTCCCCCAGTCGAATTGTTCTTCGACAAATTTCCTGCCCTGGATTCCCAGATTATTTCCTATCTTAGAATTTTCATATAGCTGGCTGATCAATTTAACATAATCTTCCCTGGCAGAAGCATACAAAATTTTATCGCCGACTATCTTTTCAACCGCACTGAGCCTGGTCGAGATAATCGGTTTCTCACAAGCCATGTACTCGAACATTTTTAACGGGACGGCATTTTCTGATATCGCGCCCTTCTTAAAGGGCATAAGACAAACGTCCATTGCTGAGATGTACTTCGGCACTTGTGAATAGGGTATCATCCCGGTAAATACAATCCTGTCATCGATGCCATATTTTTTAGCCAGATCGACATTTTCCTGGAATCTGCCCTCTTTACCAATAATAACCATTCTAATATCTTTATTCAGTTCGGATAAAGCAGAGAATATTGGCTCAAAATCAATCCATTCTCTGAGTACACCCACGTATCCTAATATAAAGCCGTTAAAACCAAGATCCGCCTTTGATGATAGTCCATAATTATAAAACTTATTTGTGTTTACACCGTTTGGGATTATGATCGATCTGTCTTCGTTGACCCCATATGTTATTCTTAAGTTTTCGGTGGACAAAGTTATCATTTTTGAGGCGCCCATGTTTTTCTTAATCATATAGTCCCCGAACCGGCTTCCGATATAACGAAGAGCAACCGGGATTTGAGGAGATTCCCTGATCATAGCGCCTTGATCATCGGCAAGATCATAAACCGTATTGATTCTTTTTGAAGCAGTATATCCTGATATAAAAGTGCTATAATTCAGATGGACGTCAAATTTTTTTCCTTTAATTATTTTTTTTATCCTTTGTGCCGATAACATTTCTTGTATAATAGGACTAACCTTTCTATCAGTTAAATGGATATATTGGATTCTGTCAAATAGATTATTAAAATCCTTAGAATAATTTTTGAGATTGTCTTGTTGGCCCTTCCACCAATCATTAATACTAATCACGGTAACATCATGATTTTTCGATAGGTGGTCAACAAACTGGTGTGGCCGGTTATGCTGAGATTTCTTTAGATCTACAATTGATGTTACCAGGATCTTCATAGTTTTGCCTGCAATACCCGTTCTATTACCTTTATTCCAAAAGACCTAATCTATTAGATACCTACTTCATTAGTATAAATTTTTAGCTAACACAAAAAAATATCATTTAGATTTTATGCTCTTAATCGATGCGAGCGTTATCCCAGTAAAAATGCCGAAGGTCCCGATGATGACGCAAAGCATACCCATCATTGCATATATTGTCGGTATACTAACGGTCTTCGCGTACATGTCCAGCACGTAGAACGACATGAGCAGGCCAGCGAATAGCAGCACGGCGCCCGGCACACAGAAGAATAACAACGGCCTCCGCTGTGAAGTCAACTGGATGACCGAGTTCAAGACACCAAATCCGTGCCTGACGGGATTCAACGTCGACCCGTCGACATCGTACCGCACGTTGATGGGCACCTCGGCGATCTTCAGGTTGGCGTTCGCGGCATCCATGACCATCTCGCTCTCGATCGCCATGCCTTTCTGCTTGAAGCCGAAGGCCTTGAACGCGCTGCTGGAGAACGCCCGGAACCCGTTCTGGGTGTCCGTGAGCTTTTTCTTCGCGCCCACATTCGTCGCGAACGTCAGCACTTCCTGGCCGACGCGGCGGTACTTCGGCACGCTGTTGCCCTTCTCTAGGAACCGGGAACCGTTAACCATGTCGGCCTCATCGTTGAGGATGGGCGCGATAAGGCTGGGGATCTCATCCGGGTTGTGCTGCCCGTCGCCGTCGATGAGCACGAGGACCTCGGCGCCCACAGCCTCGGCATACGTGAAAGCGTCCTTGATGCTCGAGCCTTTGCCCTCGTTCTTTTCATGCGTGAGGACCTCGGCACCCGCAATCTTCGCTATCTCAGCCGTCTTATCTTTCGAGCCGTCGTCAATGACCACCACGTGATCCGCATACCTTTTTGCCCTGAGAACGATGCTGCCGATGGCGACTTCCTCGTTATAACACGGTATTGCCACCATCACCTTCGGCTGGATGTAGGAAAATTTGACCGGGGCGTCAGATGACTCCCGGTCGACGTGCTTTTTAATTATCGATATTCGCCCGATAGACGGCGGTTGATATTCCGGGTTATCCGGCAATGATACTGCTGCTATATAAATACCCCCAAACTTACTAATCGATCGTTTTGTAATTACTTATTAGGTACTATATTTTGCTTATACATTTAAATAAGTTACTGATTGGATATCAAGTACATATTAACCAACTAAAATAATCCCAGTCCAAATTATTAATTAAAAAATCATTACTATCTACCGTCGAACAGGAAAATATTGGTAATAAATTAATTATAAAAATAAATTTTTAATGAATTTCGGAAGATATTTCATTTGAAATTGAGCCATGGGCTTTGAATTCCGAGCAAAGCGCGTATAATTTTTCTATCAGGGACTCTATCTCCGGTATAACGTTGTTTCTCTCCATGAACTCGGATGCCTTCATCCTTGCCGATAGCTTTTCCAGGTCTCTTTCCATCTTTTTAAGGTATTTCTGAAGCTCATTGTTATCCACGGGCCCGGATACGCTCGGAGCAGAGTTGGTGTCTGCCACATTTTTAACAACATCATCCACTTTAAGCATTTCAGCTTGCTTTTTAAGTGATCTCAGGTATTTAAGGGCCTCTTTTTTATCCATCGCATATTCTTTAATGAATTCATAGGCGGTTTTCTGCAATTCAGCAGGCAGCCGGGCAATGTCTTCGATGACGTTCACATTTGGCTCATAAACCTTCTCAAGATCTTCATCAAATGTATTCGGAATACATTTTATTTGGTTCCAATCGCTGATGATCATTTCTTGAAGTTCGGGGGTTAATCGCTTTGCCAATCCAACCTTGGCTGTTACATAGTGCGGTGTTTTACAGATAATTTCCGCTATCTCATTGTAATTGTATCCATACTTTTCTTTCAGCTTTACGAACGCGTGACCGAGCTCGATAACATTAATATCTTCTCGCTGTATGTTAGCGATGATCTGCTTGAAGGTCGCATCTGCCTCTGTCTCGTCCTGGTCAATGATGACTTCCCGGCCGATGATCAGCTCTTCCACTTTTAGTTCCTTCAGTGCCCGAAACCTGCGTGCACCGTCGATGATCGTATAGCCTTCGCCAGACTTACGGACAATGATGGGCTGTAAGAGACCGACGTCAGAAATGGTATTTTTCAGACTGGTAACATCGGTTTGACTTTTTCGTATGTTATCACTGCCCTCGAAAATGATATCGACAGGCAAATTCTGGATATTTGTTGCTTTTATAGCCTTTACCATAGCTATATACCCCCATATAATTCAATTGATTGGCTATCATAACCAATAAGTTGTTTATTTATCTTAAATTTATCTATTAATTGATTACTAAACTTTAAATATAAAATATGTAGTTAATTTGCCATTAAACCTAATGACCTAACCTTTTAATTTGTTCCATCATGACACTAAAGCCATGGACGAGATAATAGTTCGAGGCCTTCCCGGACATTTCCCGGACGGAAGAATAGTCATGTATATTACCATTTATACTAATACAGCCCCTTCCGATCTCGAAACTAAGGTGCGCATCGCTGCCTGCAGTAAATGGCTTATGATTTCTTAAGGCTAAATCGTATGACTGATCGTTATGCAATTTTTTAGACCGGGCGTTAAAAGCCTCGATGAGATCGACTTTATTGACTAATCTCTCGGGCTCCGGATATTGCCGGTAAGGGTGAGCTAATACCGCGTAGCCACCTTGCCCTTTTATCTCTTCGATGACTTCAGCGAAGAGCCTGCTTTTAACTTCTTCTTGAAGAAATATCCCTACGACATCCCCGAATTCGGTTTTAATCTCGGCCCCGGTAATTACGGTAAAATTCCGGTCATAGTTGATTTTTCGGGCAGCAACAGCGCCTTTAATCGTGTTGTGATCCGTAATCGCTATTCCATCCAGGCCTTTTTTCTTTGCCACTTTTAATATAATCTCTGGCCTGAGAAAGGAATCTTTCGAGTACATTGAATGGATATGGAGGTCATATTTCATATTGCAATCCTCCGGGCGGGTTGAATCAATACTACCGTGTTATGCATGGCATAGTTCTATCGGTTTTCGATCGGCTTTCTGATGATGAACTTCCACTCGTTGAGGTCGAACATGAAGCGCATCGCGGCCAGGACAAATCCCAGAGTAGGGCCGGGATCTTCCAGTGAGATGATGTCATCGTTCGTAATCTCGAGAAACTGCGGCAGGTTCTTTATCTTGCCCGGCGAGCTCAGGTACCAGAGGATGTCGCCGGGCAGTATCCAGCGGCATTTCACGCCTGCGCGATAGTCCATAACAGGGCTGACATCGCCGTCTTTCGCTAACCGGTACAGCATGTACGGGAAGTCGACCCCGGATAATATGGACAGGTGCAGGGACCCCCAGAACCGGGGATTGACCTCCATCAGCTTCGGAGTGTTATCCCTGGGGTCGATTCGGAATTCGACCATGGCGACTCCCCGCCACTTCATCGCCTTCAGCAGCCGGAAGGCAGTGTCGGCAAGCCCGGGGTACTCGATCGTCTCACGGCAGGTGCTCGGGCCTCCGGTAATCGGGTACGATCGCAGGCGCCGCTGGATCGAAACGGCCCGGGGCTCCGAGTCGTTGTTGTACAGAGTATACACGCCGACTTCGCCGCCGTTCGGGATGTACTCCTGGACGAGTGGAGAGAGATATGTTTCTGAGACGGCCGCGTATTTCGTCACCAGTTCAGCCGCCGACCGGCACATGGTGACGCCCCTGGACCCGTAGCTCGTCCGGGGCTTGATAATTACCGGGTACTGCAGCTCATCCTTAATGTCTTTGAGCTCGCCGACGTCAGCGATGGCGTAGGTTTTAGGGCATGGCACGCCGCTCTCGGCGGCGATCTTCAGGGTCTGCGATTTGTCCAGCGCCTTAAGCATAAGGTCATAGTCGGGAAAGGGGACGGTCGTGTACCTGGCAAATTCCTTTTTACGCTGGATGACCGGGATGAGCGTCGAGTCTGTGACCGGGATGAACATGTCGAAGTGCTCTTCCTGTACCTTCTTTAACATGAAGTCGGCGAACGCGTCCGGGTTCTTCGCATCCGGGTACACGATCCTGCCTCTGCAGTATTTCGAGAAAGCGCCGGTGGCGAACCTGGTCGCCTCCCCTGCGGTCACGTGCAGGCCGGCTTTCCCCAGGGACCTGATGATGGCCAGGGAATTTCGCATCTGGGCGTCGGTTACGAGGACTTTCTGCATAGTGATCCGATTAAAGGTTCAGGACGTCCCTGATCGATGTAAACTTGTGCTTTTCCAGCAGGTTGTCGAGCTTCGTGAGCGAGCCGTTGATCCCGAAGTAGGCTTCGACCTGCACGTGGAACGGGACCTTGAGCCGGGGCGTCTTGCTGTACGTCTCCCACGGGTGTATGTACAGGATGGCAGGCCGGTCCTTGTTGATACGATGAATGGAATAGTCGAGGAACCACGCGGGCAGGACGCGCAAGTAAAATCCGCCGGATACAGGCAGGTTGATGATCGACTTGATGACCGACAGAGGGAACTCAATGATCTTCCCGTCGGGGTCGTGTTTAGTTATGTCGTCGATGCTCGGCCTGTATGGTATCAGGGGCGCTTTGGGCACTCCATACAACATCGCATTGATAGGAAAGATGCTGGAGTCGTACCTGTAACCGTACTTCGCCAGCGACTTGAATGCCCAGCTCGTAGACTGGTTGATCGAGAAGCTGGGGGCCCGGAAGCCTATGGGCTGTTCTCCTGTGAGGGATTTGATTAGGTGCGTCGACTGCTCGAGCTCTTTCTCGAACTCTTCGGGACCCAGCTTGGGTAGCGTCGTGTGTGAATAGGCATGTGAGCCGATCTCGTGCCCGGCTTCGTAAATCGATTTGATCAGCTCGGGATATCGCTCGGCCACGTTGCCGAGGATGAAGAACGTCGCCTTGATGTCGTATTTATTCATCAATTTCAACAGCCCGTCTGTAGCTTCGGCCACCTGGGTATCCAGGCTGTCGTCCGGGAGATACTTGAGCAGGAACTCGTTCGAGTACCAGTTCTCGAGATCGATGCTTAACGCGTTCTTCATTT
>JAMPIU010000200.1 GCA_023667845.1 Dehalobacter sp.
CGACATCTCCAACAGCCAGAGAATCCTGGATTCCCAAATACACAAACACCCAGCTCGGATAAAGGTTGTTCACCATCTTGCCGATCGGGGAATGCAGACTGACCGTGGTATTCTGACTGTTATCCGCAGATTGACCGTTCTCCTGGGCAGTCTCTGTCTGCTCTGTTTCTATCCCGTCATTTTGCGTCTGGGCCAATAATCTGTCCAGATCCATATTCATCAGATTTTCCGATGTCATGATCTGTTCCAGCCCGTCCCGCTGCGAATAAAACAGGCCCGAAACCGGCGCACTTATCCATATTCCTGCGTCGGATTGTTCATGTCCTACTCCGACAGGGATCACCCGGGCTACTGACTCACCTTTTTTAAATCTTCTTCCTTCCTCGCCAACCAGTACAACGGTTCCTTCAGCCGGTGCCGTCAGTACGGTTTCCGTATTGGCAAATACGGCCTTTACTGTTTTCTCGTGTTGTACAAGGCCCTGATGAACAGTCTCAAACGAAAGTGAGCCAGCAATCCACGATGACCGGTAATCCCAAAGGAATAGACCAATTATAGACAAAACCAATATCATAAAAAATACATTAAATCTTTTTCTGGTTTTTTTAGCCATCATCATTCCTCTTAAAAACAGTACTTATGAGAATCCGATATAAGCGGCCATCCTGCCGGTTATCCCTTCTCTCCTGTAAGAAAAGAATTCTCCGGAATGACAAGATGTGCACATTTGAGCGGTCAATATATTCTCTGCGCGAATTCCGGCGGAGATCAACAACTGACGGTTTGCTTCCTGTAAATCGAGACGGTACTCACCCGGTGCTGTTTCTGAAAGCACGGAAGGTTCGTTCCATTTTTCTCGAAATATTGAAGCGACGGGATCTCCAACGACATAACAGCACGGTCCGATGCAGGGGCCGATCGCGGCCAAACATTCTTCCGCATCAGCTCCGGCTTGAATCATCCTGTTCACCATTTCTTGAACGATATTGGCTGCCGTTCCTCTCCAGCCGGCATGCGCAAGCCCGATGATTCTGCTGCGCGGATGGAAAAAGAAGACGGGCACACAATCCGCATAAAAACTAAGCAGTCCTACGTCCTGCGCTGTAAGCATTCCGTCGCAGGACGGCAGCGCCGATACCAAGTCCTGCATACCCCTGCCCCGGTCTGTTTCTGCTACAAATCGAACAGCGGTACCGTGGACCTGTTCAGCGGCGACACAGTCTTCTGGTGAACGCCCTATTCCGGCCAGAAATATCCGTCTGTTATGTAAAACATCATCAATCGTATCACCGACATGCAAAGCCAGATTCAAAGAGGAATAAGGCGGGCTGCCGACGCCCCCGTCCCTGGTCGAGAACACGGCGGTTACTCCGTGAAGGGACCATCTAGGAATTGTCAGGTAAGCTAGTCCGCCGACCGTTTGTCTCTCCCATGCCATATGATTATACCTCATTGCAGTCAAACCTTAAATCATTTCTATTTATTATATCGAAAAAAACCTTTGAATACAGCTCTTTTACAATTTTTAATAGTTGATATTGATTAAATCCCTGCCGTCGACCAGGATTACATCAATACCGATCTTGATCACTTTTTCCCAAGGAACAAATACGTCGCCCGTCCTCCCGCTGCCAAAAAAGCCTTTCGCCCGGGAGGAAGCCATGATAACGATCCCTTTCACAATCCCTTTTTCCAAATCCAGATCAAGGTCGATGACCGGTCCTAGGCGCCGCCCGTCCTCTATGTTGATAATATCGAGTACCCTCAATTCAGAGACTCTCATGGCAAAGCCCCTCCTCTCACTTACTATCATATGAGGAGGGGTTACAATCATGACACCTTAAAAGCAGCGAGATGTTTGATAAGATATTTTTAGGCCAATGCCTATTTGGGACTCAGACATGCTTGCGCATATACTTCAAAGCGGCTTTCTCAAGGCGTGAGACCTGTGCCTGGGATATCCCAATTTCTTCGGCCACTTCCATCTGGGTTTTGCCCTGGAAGAAGCGCAGCGAGATAATCTTCTTTTCCCTTTCTCCGAGTTTGCCCATACCTTCCTTGATCGAAATCGATTCCAGCCAAAGTTTGTCCGACTGTTTGTCATCACCGATCTGATCCATGACAAAAATCGGATCGCCGCCATCATGATAGATCGGTTCAAAGAGAGATACGGGTTCCTGGATCGCATCGAGCGCAAAAATAACATCTTCATGGGAGATTTCCAGTTTCTCGGCAATCTCATTGATTGTTGGCTCCCGCGAGCACTCCGATGCCAGCTTGTCCCGAACCTGCAGGGCTTTATAGGCGATATCCCGTAAAGATCTGCTGACTCTGATCGGATTGTTATCCCTTAAATAGCGCCGTATCTCCCCAATAATCATTGGGACAGCGTAGGTAGAAAACTTGACGTTCTGACCAAGATCAAAATTGTCGATCGCCTTCATCAGGCCGATACAGCCTACCTGAAAAAGGTCGTCCACATGCTCCCCTCTATTGCTGAACCGCTGAATCACGCTGAGCACCAGGCGAAGATTTCCCCGGACCAGCTGTTCGCGGGCCGACTTGTCCCCGGCCTGAAATTTCAAAAACAGTTCTTTCATCTTGGCACCACTTAAGACGGGCAGTTTGGACGTATTCACTCCGCAGATCTCAACCTTGTTTAAGACCATTAAAATACCCTCCAGATGTGGTTTTTTATGGTTATTCTCTGGAGAGTATGCCCTGACAGCAGACAAGTTATTCCAAATCGTTATTCCAGCCGGACAAATTCTTTCCGCAGCCTGCGTATGATGCGTTTTTCGAGTCTGGATATGTATGATTGCGAGATTCCGAGGCGGTCAGCCACCTCCTTTTGCGTCTTTTCTTCGCATCCGCCCATGCCGAATCTAAGCTCCATAATCAGTTTTTCCCGCTCACTCAGACTGCCCATAGCGAGGTCCAGCAGCTGCCTGTCGACTTCCTCTTCGATCGGACGCGAGATGATATCGTTCTCGGTTCCCAGTACATCGGACAGAAGCAGCTCATTGCCGTCCCAGTCGATATTCAGAGGTTCATCAAAAGAAACCTCTGTCCTTATTTTATTATTTCTGCGCAGATACATCAGAATTTCATTTTCAATACAGCGGGAAGCGTAAGTGGCCAGCTTGATCTTCTTGGCGGGATCAAAGGTATTGACCGCTTTAATCAAACCGATCGTCCCGATCGAGACCAAATCCTCGATACCGATTCCCGTGTTCTCAAATTTGCGGGAGATATAAACAACCAGTCTTAGGTTGCGCTCGATCAGCATATCTTTCACCGAAAGGTCCCCATGCTCGAGTCTCGTGATCAGATATTCCTCTTCTTCCAGGCGCAGCGGAGGCGGCAGAGCTTCGCTGCTGCCGACATAAAAGACCTCCCTTACCCGATGCAGTTTCAGGGACAAAAAAATTAATTTTCTCTTAAATGCCGACATTACTGCCCTATAATACTGTTTGATGCGGTTCATCAGGCGCTCTCCTCCTTGCCAACTGGCATTTGAATATGTTCCGGATGCAGCAGGGCCACAAATTTACCTTCCGAATTTAGACCATGCGGGACCAAGGCGGCGGTAACGGCATGTTCCCATACTTTTTCCCCCTGACGGATTTTAACAGATCCGAGCCGGATTCCCGGCAGCCAGGTTTGGCCATTGATTCCCCTGGCGGAGATAAACACCATTTTTTGTATACAGGGGTCTTCACTGTTCCAGATATAAGTCCAGGGGTTGGCACTTTCCCTCCAGGGCATAAGCAGAAACCTTTGAATTCCTTCCGGCAGGGCCTGGGCCACAGCTTTTTCTTCCACGACCATCACAGGTGTCCCAGTTAGCGGGTCCCGCAGTTCGTTTCCGGTATCCAGCAGTGCCTTAATCTGTGCCTGCCGGCCATTCTCAAAAGACAGCTCAACCTCGTAGCACACATTATCGAGAAATAACGTCGTTTTTTGGATTTTTTCCCAAACCCGGCAACCTGCGGTCAGAATCAGGGCAATCACAGGCAGGACCCATAAATCCTTTAAAGCCAGTCCTGTGCCTTCCAACCCAAGCCAGCCCGCCAGCGCATAATAGATTCCGGCGCTTAAGGATGCCAGAAGACTGAAATACAGGAGTCCTTTAGCCAGATCAAGGATTGTTCTGGTTCTCAAAGCCACTGCGACCATGCCGACAGGAACCAGGATTCTGGAAACAGCGATGACCCACGAAGGCCCAAAGATGATGAATACAATTGGCAGCTCGCCAAGAAGAACTGCTCCCAGTAGATTTCGAACCTGAATCTTTTTTCGAAGCAGATGGGCCGTAAAAACCAACAAAAAAGCATCCATAGCCCCATTGATGAACAGAATAATATCCAGGTAGACCATACCCGAAATCCTTTCTGCGCGAAGTTATTCTCATTAACAAATTATACCTCTGTGCTGTGAGAAATCCTGTCGCTTTAAGTGGGCTTGAAATGCGATTTTTTTGGCTAAGGGAATACAGATTATGATGGATATTTGGTTATTTTTTCTTTTCTGGGGCATGGAGCCTTGCCCAAAACACCCTGCTCGCACGTTTTCGTAGCTGCTCGCTCTGATCCTCGCCGACAAAATTAACTACCAGCATATTGGTGGTAGTTCGTTAAATATTAACGTTTGTAGAAATTACATTGTCTTGCGGCGGATTACCTGATCCAAAGCTGTAAAGGTCTGCGGTCCCGCAATACCATCTGGGATAAGTTCATAATCTCTTTGGAAAGCGATCACAGCTTCCCTGGTCTTAGGCCCAAATACTCCATCAGCCATTCCTGGGGCATAGCCGAGTTCTTTAAGGATTGACTGCAGTGTAGCAACTTCCGGACCTCGGGAACCTACTTTGAGAAATGCAGGTTCAGTAAGGGTTCTGTTCAAAGCTGCTATAGTTGCCGGACCAACAATTCCATCCTGTGCCAACCCGTTATTTTGTTGAAAGGCTATTACTGTTGCTTGGGTACGGGAGCCAAAGATGCTATCCGGAGTCCCTGGATTATAACCAAGTTCGATTAGTGCAATTTGCAGCTGTCTGACGTCATTGCCACGTATCCCTAGTCTGAGATTTCTGGTCAACTGAAGGCTCATTGAGGCTACCTCCTCGATGTTAATTATCCTTATATTTTTTAATAAGTTCTGGGCATCATCGTTTTTATAAGCTTACCACCATCTTATGTTTTCTTAGGGTGACTATGTGAAAAAGACCTGCCCCATCTTTGGGTTTGGGGAAAGAAGCTACCAGGTAATCTCTTTTTAATCTAAGACCGTTACCAAGCTTCCTTACCAAATACTTTCTTGAAAATAGGTACGCTTACACCGCATGATAGGTTATCAAGCCTTCAGTGTGAATCTTCGATACGAAATAATTTCTGAATTTGAAGAATCCCCAAACGTTTGGAAGTTCTTCGGTTATCTAAAAAAATACGTGGCGGTGTCGCAAAACTACAAAAAAGTAGTTAAGCAACACCGCCTTCTTCTATCGTTGAATGAAAAGCCAGCAAAATTTTAGGATCTCTGTTTAAAACCCAAGGCTTGAAGTTTTGCTTTTTTTAACAGGCATAAAAACGGAGAGGAAGGATAGAACCAAGCATATAGCTCCGGCCGACAATAACGATGTCATTGGTTTAATCATATTGGTACCAGCAAAATAGAAGAAATCCCGCATCACCTCTACTCCAAAGCGTAAAGGCATCCAGGAATATAACCAAAACTTTGACGCAGAGGAGAGCATTTCATAAGGCAGAGAGATCATTGGCAGCCCGAAAAAGAATACCAGCATGACAAGTACAATTCCCTGAGCACCTAATCCGTTTACCAGCATTGACTGCATTAGGAAAAAACTGAAGCTTATCAGTGTAAAATATAAACAGAACTCAAAACTGTTCGGAATCGTCATTTTCAATAAGCCGTTTCCAACGATCAAGATAACCAACGAAGCAATGAAGCAAAACGCAATGGCACAAACGATCTGTATTCCAATCGTAAGCGCCTTTTCCGTTTTTTTAGTTGGCTCAACTTTCTTTATCACAAAAAAGAGGAGTATGGATGATATCAAGCCGGTCATCCAAGCCAACATTGTGACAGAAACAGGTGCATTACCATTGGCACTGTGACCGGGAATAACGTTAACTTTGTCAATTGTAAAACTTACGAGCGTATTCTGCTGCAGATTTTGCATTATCTGCCTCTGCGCTTGCATTGCTGCGGCTTGGGCGGAAGCCGTTTGACTGGTTTGCTTTGACGGACTTTGACCGATCTCCGGAGTTTGTTTAATAGCGCTGGCTAGCTGAGCTGCCAGCTGTGTTCTTAATTTGTCATTGATACCCGTCTCCATTTTTTCCACAACCTGCGTCAAAATATTGGCAACGGTTTGACTCATTCCGTTGTTGATATATACCTCAACTTCACCAGGAGTCTGGTTTGCACTTGTGACAGACATCACCTTTTTACTAAAATCCTTTGGAATAATCAGAGCACCATAATATTTCTGATTATTCATTGCATCCATCGCCTCATTTTTGTCAGTGAGAATCGTCCACTTAAAGACTGAGTTGTCCTGGCTGCCGGTTGATGTCATTACCGAGTCTGCTATTTTTTGCCCAAAATTCAATTCTACTCCGGACTGCAAGGCTACTCCCTCATCCTGCAAAACTAAAGCCATAGGCGCACCTTTCAATTCAGCATTAATCGTTGATCCTAAAAGTGCAATTGTCAGCACCGATGCAAATAAAATCACCACTGCTAATCCAATCCACAATATTTTTTGTTTTAAAATACCAGCAATAATTTCCATCATCTCAACCCTTTCCATGTTTTCTTTTTTAGGCTGTAATCTTGGGCTATGTAGTTCACCCATACCGCTATTGAAATCAACACAGTGTTGATTTATTATAAAAATATCATAGAAGATTACCGTGATCAATCAACAGATCATTTGAAAATGTTTATATTTCCGCGTATCTCCCTAATTGTTACATAGGAGTGATTTTTATGACGGGAATCGCTGGACCAAAAAAGTCCATTCAGACAAAACGCATTTTCATGGATGCTTTCATTGCGTTAAATCATTATAAAATGATTGATAAAATGAGTATTAAGGAGCTTTGCAATCGAGTCGGGTTTAATAGGGGAACATTCTATCTTCATTTCCAGGATATTTATGATTTACGTGAGCAAATTGAAAATGAGTTGCTGAATGGTATGAAAGAAATTTTTCTTGAGTTTAGCAAAGATATCATTATAATAAGAGACCCTCATATAGCAAGAAATGCCTTCAGTAGTATACTTGCCTATATCCAAAAGCATCACTTGTATTTTGAAGCCCTTCTCGGCCCAACCGGTGACATTTCGTTTATTAATAAAATCAAAGATTACGTAAAGCTTGTACTCCTTGATAACTTATTATTACGCGATAAGGAAAATAACATAAATAAAGACTATTACGAATTAATTTTAGAATATGGTCTATCGGCTAATGTCGGTATCATCATATATTGGATAAAAAATGGTATGAAAATACCAATAGATGAACTGGCTACCTTATATAACGAACTAATGTTTAATGGCTTGGCTCAAGGTATTTTAACCCCCAATACTTCCTCCCGAATTCTGAAGGAAATATAATGGTTTTTAGTACGAGGACAAGATATTTAAATTAAATGCGGCCACAGATGGCCTAATGTCGCGATGCCATGGATGGCAAAGAGCGACTCGCCAGGGAGGGCGCTATCTGCCGAGAGCGAAATGTGGCGCGCAGACCAGATCCAAATGATTTGATTGATAAGCTTTACTGCGGCATCGGGGTTATGAAGCACAGTAACAGCGAAGAAGCTGGATTTTTAGCTTATATGACTTAATATGGATTGATCGCAAGTGTGTAAAACATCTTCTTAACGGCATGTCCCAAAATCCGCACCGGTGCGGATTTTGGGACATGCCTGACGGTGGTGAGTGGGTATCTGTAATTCGCTATGTTGTGCCGGTATTCTTCTGGAGTAGTTTTCTTTTTAGAGCCTGATCAGCCTTTCGGCAGTTTTCTGAGTTAATAAGGATAGCAAAAAAGACGCCTTATTGAGACGCCTTCAGCATTGAATAGAACCAACTTTTATGCTTAAAAGTCAGTGTTTATCTTTTATATTTCAGGAAATTCGGAATATCCACGTGATCCTTGAATGGATTGTAGTCATCCATCTTGGCTGTTTCCTGCGGGTTCTTTACTTTTTTGACAAAGCTGGACCGCTGGTCAAAGCCTGTGGCGATGACCGTTACCCGGACATCATCTTTTAGGTTTTCATCAATGACTGCGCCGAAGATAATGTTGGCCTCCTGATCGGCTGCTTCGCCGACGATCTCGGAAGCTTCGTTGACCTCAAGCAGGGTCAGGCTCGGACCGCCGGTGATATTCAGCAGAACACCCTTCGCGCCTTCAATCGAGGTTTCAAGCAGCGGGCTCGAGATCGCCTTACGGGCGGCATCGACCGCTCTGTTTTCTCCGGAAGCCTGTCCAATACCCATCAGTGCCGAACCGGTATCGGACATGATGGTCTTCACATCGGCAAAGTCGAGGTTGATGAGTCCCGGAATGGTGATCAGGTTGGAAATCCCCTGTACACCTTGCAGCAGTACGTCATCCGCAATGCTGAAGGCTTCCTGGACCGTCGTATGTTTATCGACAACCTGCAAGAGTCTGTCATTTGGAATGGTAATCAGCGTATCAACCTTTTCCTTCAGTTCAAGGATTCCTCTTTCAGCCTGCATGGCTCTTTTGCGTCCCTCGAACGAGAAAGGCCTTGTAACAACGCCGACTGTCAGGGCTCCAATTTCCCTGGCGATCTCGGCAACAACGGGAGCGGCTCCCGTTCCTGTTCCCCCGCCCATACCGGCGGCAACAAAAACCATATCGGCACCGAGCAGCGCTTTGGCAATCTCGTCGCGGCTCTCTTCAGCCGCACTGTGACCGATTTCCGGATTAGCTCCTGCACCGAGTCCTTTGGTGAGTTTAATGCCGATTTGTATTTTTTCAGCTGCCCTGGACATTTGAAGCGCCTGAGCATCTGTATTCAGCCCGATGAACTCTACTCCTTTAAGACCAACGGAAATCATTCTGTTTACGGCATTGTTTCCGCCGCCGCCCACTCCTATTACCTTGATCCGTGCAAACTGCATCTCATCACTAATGAATTCGAGCATCTTTTCCCCTGCCTCTCCTTATTCTAGTTCTCATCTATTGGTTATGTTTTTCCGATGCAAACGGTTAATAGTCAACCCAACTATATGAGTTCGAGATGAGAAACTATTACTCCTCTTTTTCCGTCATAATATTTAAATTTTTTTGGTTCCAATCAGGTTTTATAATATTTATTAATGATATGTCGGCGAATAATACTGATGTTTTGGAATAATCTGGTGCCAAAGGCCACCACGGCAGCAAGATACAGGTCGACGCCTATTCTGTCCCCGATAAATGCCAGTAAGCTGGCCATAATGATATTGACAATAAAACCGCTGAGGAAGATCGTGCTGTCGAAATGATCTTCCTGGTAGGATCTTATGCCGCCCATGACTGAGTCCAGTGCGCCTAAAATCGCCACTGAAAAGTATTTGGTATAATCAAGCGGAATACTAAACGGACTTACAAACCCAATGAACAGTCCAATAATTAATCCGAAAACCGGCAGCAGCCACATGATCTATCCCTCGCTATCTTCCTAAAACAGGTTTCCCTGCAGTTAAATCAATATATTTAATTGCTTTTTCAACTGTTTTGTATTCTTCACTGTTTAACAATTCCTGAAGCAGCTTCAGCTTTTCTGTAAACTCGGCGTCAAATCCTATTTTCACTTCAATGCCGGAAGTCATATAAAGGCTTATTTGCCCGTCCGTTGCACTGTGAACCTCTCCAATTAGCGGCAGAAGTTCCGCAGGGGCTTGTCCCAGCAAAAGAAGGGCTTTGTTCAGATTCACATTGTCAATCTTTTGCCCAGGCCCGATTGTTTCAGGGACTTCGATTCCGGTCAGCACTGGGTTGTCTTCCGCGGGCCAGGAATCATAAAACTTCAGAATGACGCCCTGAAGATCCACGACGACAACCCCGTCACCAGTTAAGATCATTGCGACCGGAACACGTTCCTGTACTTTGACCACCAGCGTTGCCGGCAGTTCTTTTTTTACCTGCACCTGATCAATCAGAGGGTGCAGCTTGACCTTCATCGCCAGGGCTTCGGTATCGGTCAAAAAAATATTCTCACCCTTTACTGTTCCCAAAAGCTGTAATACTTCATTCGCGGTGACATTGCTTAATCCTTCTGTCCTGACTTCCTTCACGTTAAAAAAATCCGATTTGGAAAACATATAAAATCCTACAGCAATGAGACAGATCAAAGCCGCTGCGTAGATCCAAAATGTATTTGATCTGGTTTGAGCCAAAATCTTCCTCTCCTGCTCTCGTTTTATCTATTTTACATTATCCGCCTGGCAAGGTGCAACACTATTGTTTGACAACCCGCTGTATTTTTGCTCCCAAAGCCCTGTATTTTTCCTCAAGATCTTCATAACCGCGGTCAATATGATCGATTCTCTCCAGAACCGTACCCTCTTCAGCAGCCAAAGCTGCCAAAAAGAGAGCCGCTCCAGCGCGCAAATCAGTTGCTTCCACAAATGCACCTTCGAGGTTGGGCCGGCCGTTAATAATTGCGGTTCTTCCCTCAACGGTAATCCTGGCACCCATCCGTCTCAACTCAGCGACATGCTGGAAGCGGTTTTCGAAAATCGTCTCGGAAATAATACTCGTTCCGTCAGCAATTGTTAACAGTGCCAGGAACTGCGGCTGCATATCGGTCGGGAATCCTGGATAGACCAGCGTTTTAATTTCGAGCGCTTTAAACTGTCCTTTTTGGCGTACCCTGACGCTGTCTCCATAAGGGGTTACTTCAGCTCCCCCCTGGCGCAGTTTGGCAATAATGGGGCTGATATGTTCGGGAATCACGTTTTCCACCAGGATATCCCCGCCTGTCATGACAGCAGCGGCCATATGCGTGCCGGCTTCTATCCTATCAGGGATAACGGTATGTTCCGTACTCTTAAGTTTCGTGACGCCGTCGATGCGCAGGACGTGAGTCCCGGCCCCTCTGATCCTGGCTCCCATTTTATTCAGTAGATTCTGCAGGTCAACAATTTCCGGTTCTCTGGCCGCATTGCGGATGATGGTTGTG
>JAMPIU010000201.1 GCA_023667845.1 Dehalobacter sp.
GGGAGCGTCTGGTATATATGAAAACCATTCAGAGGAATACGGTACAAAAAAGTGCCATACGGCAACTATACTACCGATAATACAAGCAATATAAAATGATATTTTTGTAATTCTTACCATTCCTATACCTCACTCACAAACAAGCAACCAAATACAGCGCAGTAAATATCACAAAGAAATAAGCGTCGTCCGGGCAGAATACCAGATATGACAACGACTGAATATATATCTATCCTGCTCACACAACCCCAGCATAATTCGACATATCCAAGGTAGCATAACGGCTTTTATACGTTCTCGGAAACAAGTCAGTGTGTAGTACAGGTTTAAGTCCTGTCATCTCCGTTGCATAGGTACCATTCACCCTCAGTTTCTCAGAATCTTCTCCATTGACTTACCTTTTGCCAATTCGTCCACCAGTTTGTCAAGCCACCTGATTTTCTGCATGAGCGGGTCTTTGATTTCCTCGACGCGATGCCCGCAAATCACGCCTGTAATTTTGGCGGCGTTCGGATTTATCTGCGGGGCTTCGCGAAAAAAAGTTTCGTAATCGATATTCTTCACAATTTGCGCTTGCAAGCCAGAATCGTCATACCCCGTCAGCCAACAAATCACAGCATCAACCTCATATTTGGTGCGCCCTTTGCGCTCCGCTTTTTGGACCAGCAGCGGGTAGATTCTCGAAAACGCCATCTTATACACACGCTCGTTTGTCATAATGTGTTACTCCCTTTCGCTTTCCGTTTTACTCTCCACCGCACGATGTCGGTGATGAGTTCATAATCTATCGGTTTGCCAAGCGGCAGCTGAATTGCTCCTTTACTGGTCTTATATCCTGTGAGCCGCTCGGCGAACTCGGACGTGGCTTCGCCGCCTGGGTACAGCCCGATGTGTTTCTTGAACGCCGCGAAATGGATAAGGTTCCCGCCTTGCCAGAACGTCGGCATCCGCCACGAGATTTTCTCTGTGGCTTCCGGCGCGGCTGTTCGGATGGTTTCTCGGATACTTTGCAACAGCGGCCTCACATCTTCCGGTTGTGCGGCGATGTATTCGTCAATGCTGTTTGGTTTTACACAAAAGTGGTCTTGTTCCGTGTTTTTGAACTCACGGCCGCATTTCGGGCATTTCCACATTTCACCCACGCTCCTTGTTATTGTGTCGCTGATACCTATTTGATCATCACCCATCGGTGACTTACCAATAACAAAGCGACAAGTAATAATGCCAAAATGGTGAATACCGCGGCAAGTACATTGATAACCTTATTTGTCCTGCCTTTCAGAACCCTGGACAGCAAGGCATAAATGCCAATCCCGATTATCCCTCCGAGCGTGTTACTAAGCACGTCAGTGATGTCAGCTCTGCCGATTGCGAAAATAAATTGGATTATTTCAAAGGCCAAAGTTAAGCCAACAATTGTAAGGATCCTTTTCACAAAAGACCACGGGGCTTTAAGCATACAAATATAGATTCCAAAAGGTATGAAAGCGAGAATGTTAACTCTGATTTCGCTATAGCGAATAACGCCGTTGTCATCGAAAGACCCCAGAAGCGGGATAAGGTTGATGATTCGCCCTTCAATCCATTACCGCGATAGAAAACTGCAGTTTGAAGAGAATCAACCAAGTTAATGCCAGTAAATAAATTGCAAATAACACGAGTGTAAGCGTGTTTCGTTTTTTCGATTTTGTATCTGCCACATCACATACGTTCCTTTATGATTTGCTTACCGTGATATCTTGAACCAATATTGAACATAATTCTGTTCTGTTGACAACTATTACAATATAACGGAGAATAATTGTCAACAACCGCGTCCCGCTGCAAGCTTAATAACTTCCAGCAGCGCAAGGAAATATTGTAATTGCTTATACCGGTTTTCGAGTGGTCACATATACGTTACTTGCCGGTTCTCAGTACAGGCATATCGGAGTTGTGCAAGACGCCCTTCGATAGCGCGAAGCAGCCAATCGCAGCCAGCAATTCCCATAAGGCCAGCACCCCAAGTCCGATCAGCACACCGGTCCCCTCAATCATCCTGCCAAGGACGCTTATTAAACTAATAAGTAAATAATTCAAGCCTGACCCCTTA
>JAMPIU010000202.1 GCA_023667845.1 Dehalobacter sp.
GAAATTTTGCATTAATATTACATTTAATAAGCAGGTGAGAAAAATGGTTGCTTTACTCGATAAGTTTAAGTCCAGAAAAAACAGGGAGCCTGAAAAAAAAGATGCGAAATGCACCTGCGGTGGGGATCTGATGACCTTACCAGGTGAAAAAAAAGATTTATACTTTTGCAGTTCTTGCAACAAGCTGCTTTATTTTCTGGAATCCGATCTGGAAGTTCCTAAAATTATTCCATTCAGCCTGGGATGGCTAAAGAAAAAATAATAACGAATGTTGGGTTTTCTTTTAAGTTGTGACTTAAACGCTGCGATATTGGCTAACTGAAAACAACCAACACTACAAGAACTAATAAGAAGAAAACAATAATTTCAAGCAATCCTGCCGATGAAGGTGTACTTGACATAAAAGTGCCTCCTGTCAGCCTGCGTTTTATAGATAGAATATGCATGCTGGCATATAAAAGTTCAATTATATGAGGTATTAAGCCTTTGAATTAAAAATTATTATGTGAGGTATGAGGTGTGAAAAAGACAGACAGTACTGAAATAAAAAGATGGCGCATGTATGCGCTTGTTGTGACCGTGCTGGGCATCATTTTATATTCGCTTCCCTGGATCTCAAGCATGTACAAGATTGCTTTAACCATTCCGCTCTACGCCATGTTTGTCTATGTATACTACAAGTATATCAGTTTAAAAAAAGCGGCCCAGACGGCGGCCGCAGTAAATGAGGATAGCCCTGACAGGCAAAAGATTTCCCCCGGGCAAAGCGCGGACAAAAAGCAGGCCCAGAAGGGCAAATCACCCGGTAAAAAAGCCCGGTAAAAATCGGGGACATTCCTCTGTCAGAGCCTCAACTTTAACCATCAGTTTCACAACATGTGCGCAGCCATTCCATCGGGGACATACCTCAGCATGCAGTAATGCCTGTGATAGAGGTGTGTCCCCTTTCCGCTGTCTGATAACGTTTAACGATATAACGCTGCCGAAGCGGAGGTGTGTCCCCTTTCCGCTGTCTGGTAACTTTTAACGATATAATGTTGCAGAAGCGGGGGGTATGCTCCCATTCCTTAGTTTGGTATCACCTAACGACAATAGTGAATATTTATATCCCCAAGTGGAGGGCAGGACTTGCTTCCTGCTCTTTTTTATTAATTGACATTCTGAAAAATTTTACAATTTCCTATTGCCAATAATCGTGGAACGTGATATTTTGTACTCAGTACAGTAATATACTTATTACAGATATGTACTGATTACAGGAGGTGATAAAGTGGAGCCGGTTAAAGGAAGCAGGATCGAGCGAAAAAAAGAAGAGACCAGAAAAAAAATTATCTCGGCAGCCGTGGACCTCTTTAACAAACAGGGATTTGAACAGACCACGGTGGAACAGATCGCGGAAGAGGCGGACGTGGCGAAAGGGACAATATTCAATCATTTTCCTGTTAAAGAAGCAATTGTCCTGGCGCATGTGCAGAGGAAACTTAAAGAGGTCGGACCCGAAATAGTTAAGAAAGTTGAAGGGATGCCGGACACCCGTACCCGTTTGACCGCCTTGTTCAACCTGACCAATGAATGGCTTGAAAACAGCCTCAATGAGGATGTAATAAGAAGATATATGGCATACATGATTCAAACGCTGCTTGAAACCGCTAAAAACCAGGAGGCGCGGAGTGGTTACGGAGATGTTTTACAGAGCATTATCAGCCTGGGACAGGAGAAAGGAGAAATCAGACGGGACATCCCGGCCGGGACCCTGGCAATCTACCTGGACTGGCAAAACGCCCTGGTAATGATGGCCTGGCTGGCTTATCCGGGAGTTTCTAAAACAGATATGGTTAACAGGGTGACAGACCTTTTCCTCAACGGAGCGATTGACCGGACCGGCCTGCGGTTTTAAAGATGTTTGTTCAGGCCGGTGAGATTTGTATTTGGTTTAGATATGGGGAGGGTAAAAAATGAAAGAATTTAAAGATAAAGTTGCTGTTATCACGGGCGGCGCCAGCGGCATCGGTCTGGGTATAGCCAGGCGCTGTGTCCGGGAGGGCATGCGGGTAGTTATCGCCGACG
>JAMPIU010000203.1 GCA_023667845.1 Dehalobacter sp.
TATCGTCAAATTTTCGAGTTGTATCTTCAAGTACGTTATTTTACATTACTCGATGATGTAACCAAAGAAAGGAGTGTAAAAAAGATTTTTGTAATTGGTTTTATTGATTTTCTTGATAAGCTAAGTAAATTGAAAGATCACGAACAAATCAAAGCTGCATATGAAGAAGTTTCTGAAAAACTTAAGAAATGTGACAAGGAAATCGTGGAAGAAGTTTCTGCTGAAAGAAAAAAACGAATATATAGCTGGTTTGGACTTTCATATGCTAAGTTAGCCCAAACCGTTAGCCCTCCAGGAGAAGATTTGAAAAACGTTTATCAAATAATCTCCTCTGATGTTCATGGAACATGGAATCTAGCTCTTGATGTGTATAATCCTAGCCCCGATCATTTGGATTTTCGAGGATATCCTGATAAAGCCACTTTATATTTGAGAGCAGCTGAAACAGTTCATCAAGTCACTGGTCGTTATATGTTTTTATGGAACGAGATCGCAGAATCAGTTGGAGCGCAAAAAGTATATTTCAACTACTGATAAGGTGGGGATTAATTAATATCTAAACCACCTTACATCATCTACTTTAGACACTCTGAATTTAAATCGCCACCAGCAAGTCAAACCGTTAATTATAAGTAGTTGGAATACATTATGAATGAAGACGAAAAGTGGAAATACATAGTAGACCTTGATGATGAATTATTACAGGGTGGTGTAATCCTTTCTGAATGGTCAACGTTTTTAATTAATGACGCCGACACGGCTTTTTGTAAAGGCGCATACTTGGCGACAATATTAACAGCTGTTGCAGGAATTGAGTCTCATTTACGATTCGAGTATCAAAATCAGACTCACAAAAAAGATCTTTGTTTATATGAATTGATAGAATATTCACCGATTGTTAATGAATTAAAACAAGAACTTCATGCTTTGCGAAAATATAGGAATCAGTGGGTACATGTGAATGAGCCACAAGATGACGAAGAATTATTAGACAATCCGTCCAAAGTTGAGAATGAGATAGAAATGGTGGCAATAAATGCCATAAAACTCTTAAGGCAAGTAATTTATATGGAACAATTTGTCTGATAAGGGAATTAAAAAACAAAAATTCCTAAAAAATCCATGGCTACTTAACTCATACGTGATCAATTCTACTATGTTATGAAAGGAAACCCAACATCGTATGGTGAGTCGTTGACGCGCCTTTTCTTCAATCAGGCAGTCTTTAAACCCACAATTATTTACCATGCTTCGCTCACCTCTCCTAGTTCTTTAGGATGAATCCTCCATTTTGCATGGCCATAAAATTACATACACCCCTCTCAATTTCCAATCGACCAACCTCAAATCAGACTATTCAGGTCTTGACTATCCGATAAAACTCGCTACAATACATCCACCACTCAAAATGGGTGGTGAAAACACATATTCAACAGCGCCCAGGCGCTGCCAGGAGGTTATCATGAGCTCAAACGATACCAAAAAGTCCGCCGCTGGCGGTAAATCCCAGGGGTTTTCTGCCGAAGAACAAGCCGCCATGAGGGAACGCGCCCGCGAACTCAAAGCCGAAGCGCGCGCCGGCAAGGACCGGGCTGCCGGTGAAAGCGCCGTTCTCGCCAGGATCGCCGAAATGCCGGAACCGGACCGCAGCATGGCCTCGCGCCTGCATGCCATCATCCTGGCCGCCGCGCCGCAGCTTTCGCCCAAGACCTGGTACGGCATGCCCGCCTACGCCATAGACGGCAAAGTCGTCTGCTTCTTCCAGGACGCGCACAAGTTCAACTCCCGCTACGCCACCCTCGGTTTCAGCGACACCGCCCGACTCGACGACGGCGCCATGTGGCCCTCCACTTTCGCGCTCACCGCGTTGACCCCCGCCGTGGAAGAAAGGATCGCCGCCCTCGTGAAGAAGGCCGTGAGCTGAGGTTCGTCAACTCCGAGGATCGCCGCATTCCCTTGCCAAACCAGGTAAGGAATATTGGAATTTCTTAAAACAGTTCTCTGCTTTATCCAAA
>JAMPIU010000204.1 GCA_023667845.1 Dehalobacter sp.
CCGATGCCAGTGTTGGGTCTGAAACCGGCATCCACCACCAGGTCCGTCACATCAGCGTAGGTTCTATAAACATCACCAGGCTGCATGGGGCAAAACTCCATTACTGCTTTTTTACCTACGGCGTTTTCAATTACAGCAATGAAATCAAGCAGTTTTTCCGGCCTATTGTTGCCTATGTTATATATCTTATACGGGACCCCTTCCATATTCAGCACAGGGGAGTTTTCAAGCAAAGGCAGGATCCCGTTAACCACATCGTCGATATAAGTGAAATCTCTATACATATCGCCGTTGTTAAATACCCGGATTGGTTTATTCTCCATAATCGCTTTTGTAAAAGAAAAATAGGCCATATCCGGCCGCCCATAAGGACCGTATACAGTAAATAAACGCAAACCGGTCGTAGGTATCCGATAAAGGTGGCTGTATGTGTAAGCCATCAGCTCATTGGATTTTTTAGTGGCCGCGTAGAGGCTGACCGGATTATCCACCCTGTCTCCAGTGGCAAAAGGCACTTTGTTGTTTGCCCCGTAGACCGAGCTGGAAGACGCGTACAGCAGATGCTGAACGGAATGATGCCTGCAGTTTTCAAGTATATTTAGAAAACCTACAATATTGGACTGAATGTAAACCTCCGGGTTTTCAATGCTGTAGCGCACACCGGCCTGCGCTGCCAGGTTTATGACCACATCAATGCGGTTTTCACTGAACAGGGCTTCCAAAGTATTTTTTTCAGCCAGGTCCATTTGGTAAAAGGTGAAATGCTCGTATTTTTTTAGGACGTCCAATCTCGCGGATTTCAGCCGGACATCATAATAATCATTCATATTATCAAGGCCAATAACGGTACAGCCAAGTTCTAAAAGCTTTTTAGACAGATGCATACCTATAAAACCAGCCGCGCCTGTCACCAAATATATTTTTTTAACATCAACCGGTCTCAGCTGCATCACTATACACCTACACCATAATATTTGAATCCCTTACTGATTATAATCTTTTTATCATAAATGTTTCTCAGATCAAAGAAATAGTTTCCGGCGCCAATTTCCTTAAACTTATCAAAATTCAGGTTCCTGAATTCATTCCATTCTGTCAAAATTACTGTGGCATCAGTGTTTCCCATGGCTTCATAGGCGTCAGCACACCAGGTGATGCTGTCCTTAATATTTGAAAAACGCCAGCTGCCCTCTTTCTGTCCTGCAGGATCATAAACTTTCAACCGTGCGCCGCACCTGGCAAGTTCCGGGAGGATAACCAGTGACGGCGCGTCTCTCAGGTCGTCTGTATTCGGTTTGAAGGTCACACCGAGAATAGCAATGGTTTTATTATTAAGATCGCCCAAAGCGTCTGCAATTTTATGTACCATCTTTATTTTTTGGCGCTCATTTGCCTCCACTGTTGCTTCAACGAGAGACATGGACTCTCCGCAATCCCGGGCAATTTCTATAAAAGCCCTGGTATCTTTGGGAAAACAGCTTCCACCGTATCCGGGTCCTGCGTGCAGGAACTTCGGCGCGATGCGACCGTCCCGCCCCATCGCTTTGGCTACCTTTTGAACGTCAGCGCCGACCTTTTCACACACGTTAGCCACTTCGTTGATAAATGTAATTTTCATAGCCAGAAAAGCGTTAGCAGCATATTTGATCATCTCAGCAGTTTCAAGGTTGGTTTCAACAAAAGGAGTTTCGTTGATATAAAGTACCCTGTAGACCTCCCTCATTGTGTTGAATGCCCTTTCACTTTCTGCGCCCAGGATAACCCGGTCAGGATGCATAAAGTCGTGTACGGCAGAACCTTCGCGTAGAAATTCGGGATTGGAAACCACATCAAAGCCATAATTAACCCCACGCTCAGTGAGGATTGATTGCACAGTAGCCTTGACCTTCTGTCCGGTGCCCACAGGTACGGTGGACTTGTTAACAATCACCTTATAACCGTTCATATAGGTGGCAATGTCCTTTGCCACATCAATGACATACTGCAAATCCGCTCTGCCGTCCTCCGCCG
>JAMPIU010000205.1 GCA_023667845.1 Dehalobacter sp.
GTCTTTTTGGGCGTGTTCATCAGGCCGAAGCGAAGTTTTATCACCGTTTGTTCCCTTCCTGTCAAATATTTGAGTTTTTCCAGGACCACTCTTTGTTCAAATTGACTTTCCACCTGATCCGAAATTGCATCCGGATCTGTACCCAGGACATCAATCAGATTAATCGCGTTTCCTTCTTTATCCGTACCAATCGGGTCATAAATGGACACTTCCCCGCGAGATTTTTTCAGGGAGCGCAAATACATCAGAATCTCATTTTCGATGCAACGTGCCGCATAGGTGGCGAGTCTGGTTCCCTTTTCCGTGTTGAACGTATTGATGCCCTTGATTAAACCGATGGTCCCGATCGAAATTAGATCGTCACTGTCCGCTCCGGTTCCGTCATATTTCTTCACAAGATGCGCGACCAGCCTCAGATTATGCTCAATCAGTTTATTTCGCGCGTTTTCTGCGACAAGTTCATTGGAAAAATTTCCGGCATTTTTGTAGTCTGCCAGGATACTCAGATATTCGGCTTCCTCCCTTTCTCCTAACGGCTGGGGGAACGCATTATTATTAATATACGATACCAGCAGGGTAACGCCCTTAATCACCGATAAGGCAAGCCCGACAAGAAAAGCTTCAGCAATCATTAACCCTTCAACTCCTTACGCATGCTCTTTTAATTACTATGCGCGGAGCAAAAGAATACTGCTTATCCTGACCCGGAAATTTTTTCATTTAAACAAATAGAAGGACTGCACTTGCCTCAGTAACAAAGAAAAAACGCTTCAGATTTGAAGCGCTCTTGGCTAAAATAATTTACTGGATACCACGGATACATTTGCTGAACTCTCTGAATTTTCTAATGGCTCCCAATAATCGTTTATTCTTTGTATCCGTAAGCAATAATCCTAATCCTGGCCGCAGCCGTATCCTCTTCGCCTTCGGTTACCTGGATGCTGTCCAGCGCCAGATTATACTGACTTACCTTGCGAAGCCGTTCCACAAAAGCATAGATTTTGGCGGTTGACCCCGTACAGGAGAAATCCATAGCCAGCGAAGAATAACTGCCTTCATCTTTCATCTCTTCAAAAGTCAGATTCTGAGAATTGATCCCGCTGTCTTTGGCCAGATTGAAAATAAAGACCATCATATCCGGTTTGACCAGGTTTTTTGGAACGGTCAGATCCAGTTCAGCAGCTTGAGCTGTTAAATCCGTCTGTTCCTGTTTCAGCCCGGACAAATTGATGTAATTGTTCTGCAACGTCACCAGATAAGCCTCGCGTTCGCAGAGTTGAGCTGAATTCTTCTGCAGCACCCCAAACTGACCGGCCAGCAGATAGACATAACCTATCCCGAGCAGAATGATCAGGCCTGTTATTAAAATGCCTTTTTTCTTCATACGCATCGTTTCTATTTCTCCTACGGTTTCAGTTTCAGAGCGAGATTTAACGTCTGTCCCCTGTCATTCAATGAAATCGTTTGGATATCAAAACTTTCAAACCTACCGGAATCAATAAAAATATTTTCTAAACTGCGGATATTTACCGATTCAGGCAGGATCAGCTGCAATTGGACCATATTATCCGCCTGAAGCAGAAAAGAAGTGACCTGCGCGTCTCCCGGCAGAAGTCCGCCTATTTGACTCCTTATAACTGCCGGATTGCTGATTGATCCCCTTGTCCCAAGCTCCAGAAAGCTGCGCTGATCAGTGATCAGGGAACGGAGCCTGTCGTTTTCTGCCATGACAGCAGCAACTTCATTGTAGGACTGAATGCTGGCTTCAATCCTTTCTAAATCTAAGGCCAGTTTTTGCTGCCAAACCCACGGGGAGGCTAGAATGATGACAGCAAAAACAACAGCGATTATCCTAACAACGACGCTAAGCTTTCTTCGAACAGGCTGTTTTCCGCTTCCGGCTTCAATTTCCCAGCGCAGCGCAAAATTAAACTGTGTTCTTTCGTTCATTTGCCCCTCCAGTTAGTGGATATCTTCACGTAAGGCGAGCCCATACAGACTGCCATACTTCTGCCAGTTTTCCGCTAGGCTTGTATCTCCGTCCGCCTTAAACAGCGGCATCCAGTTATTTGGAAAGCCCGTTTCAGTGTTGATCCGTAAACTTTTTCGGAAATATTCTTCCAGTCCCGGCCAGAGGCTGTACTCCCCGGTCAGATAGATTGTCCCTACCGAATTTCCGGCATGGCGGTCGGAATAGAAGCTCAATAGCTTGGATAATGCGGATATGATCGGGCTTAAATCTAATTTACCGGAAATATCGGAAAGTTCTTTCGGCGAACTGTACATACTAAGGTCAGCTTTTTTATCAGCTTTAGCGGCCATTTCTTTTTCTAAATCCTGATATGTAGACGAGATAGGTAATTCCTCGTCCAATAGTTCGTAAGGCACAAATAAATCTTCCAGGACAAACTCATCTTTTTCTTTGACCGATTTGACGGATTCCAGCTGGGAATAATAGAATTCCGCGGCTTCTAATTCCTCCAGAGATAATGTTTCTTGATGATTCCGCAGATTTTGGACCTTATAAAAATCGAGCTGCGGATATTCACCATCTTTGGTCTCCAACCCAATTAATTCATCTAACAGATCAGATGGTTCCTGGCCTGCTGATTGGGGCAAGTCTTCGGGAAAAGCATGTTTTTCGGTATTGCCTGTTCTACTCGCATTTTGATTTCTTTCATCCGCATTGAGAGTTTCTTCTGCATTGACGGTTTTCTCGTCCGTATTAACTTTTAAATCGGTATACAAAAAGAAGCTGCCATTTTCCAGAAGTACAAACTCAATCAGCCCCGGATTTAAGGAGACAATCGCGAAATCGTTGCTGTTTTGTCCTTGTTCCGTATTTCCCTGGGGAGCATGAGCAGGCGCTCTTTCTGCCAAAAAAGAATAAATTCTGGCCAGGCAATCCGCAGTAAGATCCACCGTCTTGGGTTCAATCCCAAGATCCCGGCAGAACGACTGAACCTGCTTCATTTTTTCGGCCGGGAAAGCTGCCAGGAGGACTTTTAACATGGGTACCCCGTTTTCCTGATATTTCTTCAGGATGCGATAGTCCACAATATAATGATCGGTATACCGTTCAAGATATTCATCCATATCTCCGGCAATAAATTTTTCGAGTTCCTGATCCGCCATGTTCGGCAGTGTAATAATGGTCGTAATTAATCCTTGACCTGAAACGGCAATTTTTAGTTTATGGAGCGGTATCCGCTGGTATTGAAGCCAGCTCTTCAGACCCGAAACATCATAACCGGCCGGCACGGCATAGCCAATATTTTTACCGCCCGGTTCCTTGTATGATGCATGCATATGTATCTCAATTTCTTTAGATTTTCCGACAGCAATTGTGGCTATTGACAATTCATTTTCACCGATGACAGCCAGCCAGTGTTTTTTCATGCGGAAAGTCTCTCCTACTCTTCTCGTATCACCCATAACACTATAATAGTATAGGATTTTTCTCAGAACAACAAGATTCTGATAGAATATCTAATTTGCGTTCAAGGAAATCTCAAATTCCAATTGCGATAAAATCTCAATTTGTAAAGGAAGTGTTGAGAGTACCTTTTCCAGTTCCGGCCAGCATTGCCTAGTCGTTTGGATCATCACTTCACCGTTGACTTTATCGGTCGTTGTGATTACACCCAGGTGACCAAGTCCTTCGACATATTTGGCCAAAAGCTGAATATCCGAGCGGGGAATCCTTGCTTTGACCAGCAGATCAGAATCTTCCCAGCTGCTTTGGGATTCTTCAGCAATCAATTTCGCTTTTAGATTTTCGTTTTCCGTATTCTCGTCTTTTTTCATCTGGTCTTTCTCCTGTGTCTTTATGCACCGTTGTTATTTCAGGCTGCTGTTCCTCGAAACCATCCTTATCATTGCAAATCCCCCGGATTACTAACAATTACGAACGGGCAGGCGCTACTTTTCGCAGGATACTGAAAGGTTTCAACGGCGCAGGAGCCGCGATCTTCAGTTTTTGCTGCGGATGCCTCGCCACATCGGTTTCCTCCCCGTCCAAATTCCAGAGGCCATTCACTTTAAATATCCACGGTTCTCCTTCCGGAGCAAGCACCTCAAGCTCATCGCCTAGCCGGAAATGATTACGCTGCTCTATCCAGTGGCCGCATTCACTTCCCTTCCCGATTACCGCGCATTCCTCTTGTTCCAGCACTCTTCCGACAAAACTGTATTCGCGGATATAATTGGAAGTCTCAATGTTATGCGCTTCAGCCCCCGGTTTCCCAAAAAGGAATCCGGTCGAATAGTCACGGTGACTCACCTTGTCCATTTCAGCAAGCCAGGAGGGAATTTTTTTCCTAAATTTTGTTTCTCCTTGTTCCCACAGGACGTCCAAAGCTTCACGATATACTTTGACCGTACTCGCTACATAATAAGCGCTTTTCATTCTACCTTCTATTTTATAGCTTGCCAGATTTAAATCTTTTAATAAAGGCAAATGGGGCAGAAGGCAAAGATCATGGGAGTTAAATATATAGCTTCCCCTGACATCTTCCTCCAGCGGAAAATACTGTCCGGGTCTCTTCTCTTCGACCAGCGCGTAGCCCCAGCGGCAGGGATGGGTACATTCTCCATGGTTGGCGTCACGACCTGTGAGGTAATTGCTCAGAAGGCAGCGTCCCGAGTACGACATACACATGGCTCCATGGACAAAGATTTCCAATTCGCCTTGGGCCTTGGGACAGAGGGTTTTTAGTTCTTCCAGTGTAAGTTCCCTTGCAAGTACGGCCCTGCGCACACCCTGGGAAAACCAGAAGTTGGCGCTGGCTGCATTCGTACAATTGGCCTGGGTACTTAAATGGACGGGCAGATCCGGCGTTTCCTTCCGGGCCAGGGACAGTATCCCCGGATCAGAGACGATAATCCCGTCAATTTCAAGCTCCGTTAATCTGATCAGATAATCCTTAAGTCCGGCAAAATCCTGTTCATGCGCAAAAATATTGACGGCAATATAGATCTTCCGGCCAAGTCTATGCGCATATTCGGCCCCCAGCTTAAGTTCATCATCATTCAGGTTCCCGGCATAAGCCCGCAAACCAAACGAAGCCCCCCCTGCGTATACCGCATCAGCCCCGTACGCATAGGCAAATTTTAACTTTTCAAAATCCCCGGCAGGTGCCAGGAGTTCCGGTTTTTTCATCAGTTACTCCGCTGCATTATTTTAAACCTTAAACAATTAATCATCACGTTTTATCAAATATTTCTATTGATAGATGCTTACATTTTTTAAATGTTCCTCATAGGTAACAGCAAAAGCATGTGACCCGTCATTTTTGGCGACAAAGAAGAAATAGTCGGTATCTTTCGGGTAAAGGGCGGCCTGTAAAGAAGCATGACCCGGGTTCGCAATCGGTCCGGGAGGCAGCCCGGTATGCCGGTACGTATTATACGGAGAGTCGATCTGGGTATCCGCAATGGTCAGTACGGGTTTGACTTCACCCAAGATATACTGAATCGTCGCGCAGGATTCCAGCGGCATGCCAATTTTCAGACGGTTTTCAAATACACCTGCAATCATTGGTCTTTCTTCAGCTTTCTTCGCTTCTTTCTCGACGAGGGAAGCTTTGATGAGCCACTCCAAAACAGACATATTCCGTTCTGCCAGGCGGTTCGTGGTCTCAGATGTCAGCTCCTGTTTAAAACGCTGTAAAAATCGGTCAATGGTCTCTGAGGGTGTGGCTTTTTTGTCAAAAAAATACGTGTCGGGGAACAAAAAGCCTTCCAGCCGGTTTTCACCCAAAGGAATATCTGCCAAAAAACTGTAGTCATCCTGATCAAATCGTTTCATAGCGTCATAAAATTCATTCTTCGTGCCCAAGCTATTCTCGGCGAGCTTAGCGACAATCTGGGCAACTGTATATCCTTCCGGGATCGTAATCCGGACAACTTCCAGTTCCGGTCCTTTCATCAGTGTATCCAGGATCTCCCTGGCACTCATGGAAGGCGAAAGATAATATAACCCTGCAACCAACTTGGCATCAGCTTGGTTCATCCTGCATAACTGACGGAACACATTTGCCTCGCGAATCAAATGGTCAGTTTCAAGCTTGGCTGCAACTTCAGAGGCATTCATGCCAGGCTCCAGAACAAAGGCAACTTTATCGGAAGAATCGGAGACCGGCTTTAAATTTCCTGACCACCATAATCCGCCGGCTAACAGCACAAGCAGCAAAACCAAAACAATGCCAATCATATAATTTTTTCTTTTTACAGGAGCCTTTCGGCGTTTTCTCCTCACTTTACCTCTCTCTTTCCTTATCCTAGAATTTGGACGACTGAAACAATGATCGATTGCATCACAAACCTATCATGTGCTATTATACCTTTTTTTTCGTCAATAAGAAACTCACGCTTCCCAGCGTGAGTTTCTTAAATTATTTATGACTTTTAAGAACAAATTTTTGCTTATTCTTCGTCAAACTCGTCTTCCATTTCTTCCCAGGCATCGGCGACTTTTTCCCATTCCTCATCGTCTTCGATATCCATGAGCATGTCTTCACCGTTTTCATCTTTGCCAAGCTTCAGAATAATGGCTTCGGCTTCCTCTTCGTCTTCTTCTGTTTCTTCAACAGGCAGAAGCACAAAATACGTACTGCCTTCAACTTCGAGGGTGGCAAGATGCATGAATTCGTTTTCATTTCCTTCGTCATCATTTAAGACAATGACATCAAAAACCTCTTCATCATCAAGATCATCTTGCTTATTAATTTCATCGGACATATGTATCACCTCTTCAAATCAGATATTGTAATTCTACCTTGGCAGGAAAAGAAAGTCAAATGGTATCTCAATTTCCGTTCACTTGCTATTGAGATATCCCTGGAGAATGAATACTGCCGCCATCTTATCAATGACTTTTTTTCTCTTTGCTCTGGATAGATCTGCCTCCAGCAAGGCCCTTTGGGCTCCGATGGTGCTCAGCCGTTCATCCCACAACTTCACCGGCAGTAAATAGCCTTCACGAAGTTCTTCCGCAAAAACCTCCGTCAGCTTCGCCCTTTCACCGAGTGTCCCATTCATATTCTTCGGATATCCCAGAACAATTTCATCCACTTCGTATTCCCGAATCAGGCGGGCTAATTCTTCCCGCTCTTTCTCTTTTCTGCTTCTTCTTATGACTTCCACTCCCTGGGCGGTAATACCCAGCGGATCGCTCATCGCGACGCCAATCGTCTTTTCACCAAGATCCAGCCCCATTATCCTCATTCATGCACCTCAGCAACTGCCTGACCACGTAGGGTCTACGCCCGGTCCTGCTCGTCATCGTTGTTTAATGGAATAGAGTCGTTCATTACACCCTGCGAATTGTGACTTCCGCAATTCTTACACAACCATTCTTCGCCATCATACAGGAATTCAGTAATTTCGCCGCATTCAATACAATACTCTTGGACTTTCTTTTTCATAACAGCGTCCCCCTGTCTGTACATTTTGGTATCACGGTTCTGTTATTTTCAGATGTACGTCTCTTATCCTAATTATATACCTTAACATTTTTCTCCGCTATTATTATCCCAGTTTACGGAAGATATTATTTAAATTTTTTTATACAAAGGTATCATATAATCTTCAGACAGAAATGCGGGCAATATCTGCCGCAGTATCCGCACAGAACACATCTTTCCGTCTGCAGACAGACCTGTCCCTTGTTAAGATAAAGCGCATTTTGCGGGCAGCCGCCGACGCACTTTCCGCAGCCCTGGCACCAGTCGGCGATGTACAGTTTTCTCTCCCGGTGCAGAACCGCTTGGCGCAATTCATCGGATATAGGTTCCTCGTTCAGCAGTGCCAGGTTATAGTCTACTTCCGGAATCGATGACATGCCTAAAGCCATCGCCTGGATTCCTGGAATGCTCCGGATAAAATTCACGGCTCTTTCCGGTTCAGCCGCCAAGTGCCCACCGCCAAAAACCTTCATCGCATAGATGCCGATACCTAATTCAGCTGCAAACGCAATAGCTTCCAGCATGTCCTCAAGACTTCCATCGATAATGCCGAGCCCCTGGTAATTAATAAGTGGGTGAATCACGTCAAGACCCGGCTGAAGAGCCCCTGCTCTTACCCCTTGAACTGCGTGGGTTGAGATTCCAATCGCCCCAACCAGACCCCTGGCCTTTGCTTCAAGCAATCCTTCCCAGGCCCCGGCATGTCCTTTGAGCGTCAGATGACTTTCCTGCTCATGAAGCAGAAAGATATCAATAGAGTCCCTGCCCAGTTCCTTTCTGGCTTTCTCCAGACTCGCATCCAGTTCCTGATTCGTCACCGCATAAGATTTGGATACAACTTTTAGCTCGGGGTTCCTGGCCAGAACAGGTTTTAACTGACTGTAGTTTTCATAGATTTCTGCCGTATCGATCCAGTCTATCCCCCTTGAAAGCGCATATTGAAGGATCTCTCTTCCCCGCTCTTCGCTCACTCTGCCCTGAAGCGAAGAAATTGCGAGGCTGCCAAAACATATTTCCGATACCTTCGGACCCTTTAGCCCTAATTTGACCTTCAACAAATGACCGTCCTCCAAAACGAAACCCCCACGTACTGTGAGGGCAGCTAATCAAACGCAACGCAAAAATAAGAACCATTCGTGTTAATTGAAAAAAAATCAAAAAAACGCAAGGTATTCAGATCAAAAGAAATTCTTAAAGAAAAAAGGTGAAAATAAAAAGTAAGAAAATCTTTTTTATAAATCGCGCAAATAGAATTTTACCAGTTCTTCCAGCAATTCATAACGTTCCAGCTTGCGGATTTTGGTTCTGGCCTGATTATGACTGGTAATATAGACAGGATCTCCGGACATCAAATAACCCACCAACTGATTGATCGGATCGTATCCTTTCTCCTGCAGTGCAGCATAAACCTGTTGCAATATTTCCCGCGGTGAATTGTCACCTGGATGGGATTTGAACATCATGGTTTCTTCCATCTTACTCAAGGTTTATACCTCCTTTCTTTCACCAGTATGTTATACATTATTCTGCATTGATCCAAAGATTACCTGTCAGTTTGTTAAAAATATTTTCACTTTTTTAGTAATCTTTAACTATTATGCCCCAAAAAATGACGGATTATGGAAGGTACTTTATCCAGCGCCTCGCCAAGCTTGGAAGGGTCCTTGCCGCCGGCCTGGGCCATGTCGGGACGACCCCCGCCTCCGCCGCCTGTAATCGAAGCCACTTCCTTAATAATCTTGCCGGCATGAAGTCCATTTAATCCCGACGGATGAACCACAGTCACCAAATTTACTTTTTCGTCGGCAACCGCACCCAGTACAATGACGCCTTCTTTCAGCTTGTCTCGAAGCATGTCCGCTGTTTGTCTGAGTGTCTCCATATCCGGGGCCTGAACCCTAGAAGCAAGTATTTTCACACCGTGGATATCCTGAACCTTGCTCATGATGCTGTCCGCTTCATATTTAGACAGCTTGGCATTCAGCTGCTGAATTTCTTTTTCGAGTTCTCTGATCTGGGCCGTCATCAGGTGAACTTTTTTCACACTTTCCTTTGGCTGAACTTTCAGCACCGTACTGATCTCAGCGAACTGGCTCTCCATTTCTCTTAAGTAGGCCAAAGATTCCATACCGGCCACAGCTTCTATTCTTCTTAAGCCTGCCCCGATACCACTCTCGGAAATGATTTTAAATAAGCCGATTTCCCCTGTATTTTTAACATGGGTTCCGCCGCAGAGTTCTCTGCTGTAATCACCCATTTCAACCAAACGCACTATTTCTCCGTATTTTTCACCAAACAACGCAATCGCGCCTTTTGCACGGGCTTGGTTCATGCCCATTTCTTCGGCCTGCACCGTAAGACCGGCCATGATTTGCCTGTTCACGCTGTTTTCTACTTCGGTGATTTGTTCAGCCATGAGCGGCGAAAAATGTGAAAAATCAAACCGCAGGCGTTCACTGGTAACAAGGGAACCTGCCTGCTGAACGTGATCTCCCAAACTCTTGCGCAGCGCCGTCTGCAGAAGATGCGTTGAACTATGGTGTCCGGCTATGGCCTGGCGTTTTTCCTTATTAACGACGGCGTGGACCTTTTCCCCTATTTTCAGCACCCCGTCTTTAATCAGCAGGCGGTGCGTAACTGCGCCGCTCGGAAGTTTCCGCAATTCCAGCACTTCAGCATACGCCTTACCGGTCCGGATGATTCCTTCGTCTGAAACCTGTCCGCCGCTCTCAGCATAAAAAGGCGTCTGGTCCAAAAGACAAATGACTTCCTCCCCTTCACCGGCCCCATCCACTGCGCCTTCTTCATTGAACATCGCTTCAATGATGCTGTCACTTTCCAGTTGTTCATAGCCGAGAAAACGGGTCGGCCCCAGTTCTTTTGCTTTTTCTGTGAGCAGGCTGTTTTCCCCGGCAGCCTTCATCTGACGGGATTGTTCTTTCGCCAGCAGACGGTGTTCTTCCGATGCTTTGCCGAACGACGCCATATCCACGGAGATCCCCTCTTCCAGCAGCATTTCTTCCGTCAATTCTACCGGGAAACCATAGGTCTCATACAGGTGAAAAGCGTCTTCCCCGCTGAGTATCTTCTGACCCGATTCTTT